>JAAYYY010000494.1 GCA_012515125.1 Chloroflexota bacterium | reverse complement strand
TACCGCGAGGCCGCTCTGGAGCTGGCCGAGCTGGATCTCCAGGAAGGAGCTTACACACAGGTGTTGACGATTTGCCGGCGTCTGTTGACCGAAGATCCGTGCCTGGAAGAGGCTCACCGGCTGGCGATGCGCGCTCACGCGGGCCGCGGCAATATGGCGGGCGTTGTGCGCCAGTTCAACCGCTGCCAGCAGGCCCTTCAGGAAGAAATCCGTGTCGTTCCCTCCCAACGAACCGTCGAACTTTACCATCTGCTAACGGCTACTGCCTGAAATTCGGGAAATTGGTCCTTCGGATCCGGAAACTGCCCGTATCCGTCCTTACCCTCGTCCTTACCCTCGTCCTTTCACCCGGTCTATATTCTTAACAGTTACTTGAGGGTGAACTTGAGGAGGATCAACATGAAGACGAATTTCACGCAGTTACTGGCAAATCTGGTGCAGATGGACCGCCGTTATATCCAGGTCGCGATCCTGCTGATCGTGCTGCTTCTCTTTGTCCTGGTCGGCGGAGCCCCCGTGGCCGGCCACTACTGTGGCGGCTGCTAATTCCCGTTCTTAAATGATATTGACTCTTGCCGTTGTGGCCGGGTTCCTCGCAGCGCTGCTGCGAGCCGGCTATTACCGCGAACCTTTACAACCCCCGGCCCTGACCACTGTCTGGCTCGTGGTCATTGCTTTCTTGCCCCAATGGCTGGCATTTCACCTGGCGGCCACGGCCCGTCTTATTCCAGACGTGGCCGCCGCGGCCCTGCTGGTTCTCACCCAGGTTTTGTTGCTCATTTTTGTCTGGAGGAACCGGGGCCATCTGGGTGTCCGCCTGATGGGGATTGGCGTGGCAATGAACCTGGCCGTCATCGTAGCGAACGGCGGCCTGATGCCGACCTTTCCGGAGGTCGTCGCGCAGTTGGCCCCAGGGGCGACGGGCACCTGGAACGTCGGAGAACGCCTTTGGCTGAGCAAAGATGTCGTTCTACCCGCTTCCGAGGCCGCGTTGCCCTGGTTGGCCGACCGCTTTCTTTTGCCAGACTGGCTGCCCTGGCGGGTCGCCTTCAGTCTGGGGGACGTTTTTATGGCAGGAGGCGCCTTTGCATTACTCTGGTCGATGAGCAGCAAACGACAGACGTTTTACAACACCGTCGGTGAGCGAGCGCGAGCGACACCCTGAACCCTACTTAGATATCTGGCTCTCATTCCTGTTATGCGCCGGGGGAAGATCCCGGACAGGCCGCCAGGGGCTCCCGCATTATCCGCTCATCACGATCCACTCTAGCCGACGGTTCTTGAGTTAACTGGAGTAGGATGGAATAACATGAATACAACCGAGCATCATCAGTTCAGCCCCGATTTATCCCGCCTGTTTGCGGCGGCCGTGGTGAGTCCGGATTTTTGCCAGCGCCTGCTGGACAACGCCGCCGAGGCGTTGAAATCAGGTTACAATGGCACGACTTTCTCGCTCTTCCCGGGTGAGGAGGCGCTGGTCCTGGCGGCTAAAGCAAGCACGTTGGCAGACTTTGCCCAACAGGTCATCAGCGGGCAGCCGGTGCAGCCCGAGCGCACCCGTCCTTACCGCTCCCTGGAGACCTTTGGCACTGCCTACAGCGGCAGGGGTATTCCGGCTATCGCCGCCTTCCGTGCTCCATAACCAGCCTTAATTAGCTGTGAAAGAAGCGCAGGAAAGGCGTCCTACGCTGACGCCTCCCCTGAGCCATCTGCCGGGCATGGTCTTTCGCTGTCGCCTGGACCATGACCGCACAATGGAATTTGTCAGCGAGGGATGCCGGGACATCACGGGTTACGACCCGGCCGACCTGGTCCAGAACCAGACACTCTCCTACCGCGAGCTGATCTACTCGAAAGATCGCGACATGGTCCGGGAGGAGATTCAACGTGCCTTGCGGGAGCGCCGCCACTATCAGATAAGCTACCGCATTCAGACGCGCGTCGGCGAGGAGAAATGGGTCTGGGAACAGGGCGATGGTATCTTCGCCCCGGGCGCGGAAGCTGCGGCTGTGGAAGGTGTCATCGTCGATATTACTCCACGCCGGGCCGTCACCAAGCAGATCGAAACGCAGGATCGGCTGGCTAATGTTGGTCGTATGGCGACGGGTATCGCCCACGACTTCAACAACATCATGTCGATCATTACCCTCTATAGCGGCCTGCTGGAAAGGCAGCCGGACCATCCCCGGCGCAACCAGTATCTCTCCATCATCAGCCAGCAGGCCTATCATGCCTCACGTTTGATCCGCCAGCTCCTCGACTACAGTCGCAACTCGGTAGTAGAACAGCCGGCGCTTGACCTGAGCACGTTCCTCCGCGAGATCGTCGGCCTCCTGCAGCGCACCGTGCCCGATAATGTCACCGTCGAACTGGAAAGCTCCGTCGAAGAGGCGCTGGTGCGCGCAGACCCCACTCGTCTGCAGCAGGTCATGATCAACCTGGCCTTCAACGCGCGCGACGCCATGCCCAACGGCGGCAAGCTCAGCATTTCACTGTCGCTGCTAGAGCTGGCTCCCGGCGAGCAACTGGCTGACGTGGAGCTGAAGCCCGGCCGCTGGCTTTGTGTGCGTATCGCTGATACGGGTTTCGGCATTCCACCGCACGTTCTGTCGCGTATTTTTGAGCCGTTCTATACCACCAAAGAGCCCGGCCGGGGCACCGGCCTGGGTCTGGCCCAGGTACAGGGCATTGTGACGGAATTGAACGGAGCCGTCAGCGTCGAAAGCCAGCTGGGTACGGGGACAACGTTCAGCATCTACCTACCGGCCTTTACGCCACTGGACCGCTCCGGCGGCGACATGTCGGCGGCCGAGATTCCCGCCAGGCGCTCGGAGACTGTGTTGCTGGCGGAAGACAACGACGCCACGCGCGAGGCCGTCACAGAGGTGCTGACGGGGCTTGGCTATCAGGTTGTCGTCGCCCGGACGGGCCGGGAAGCGCTTGCGCTGTTTGAACAGCACGGCGCAAGCATCAACCTGCTCCTGGCCGACATCGTCATGCCTGAAATCGGGGGTGTCGAGCTGTACCAGCGGGTTCGTCAGAAATGGCCGGAGATGCCCTGCATCCTGATGAGTGGCCAGGCGCTCGAACGCGAACAACAACGCCGGTTGGAAGAAGATACGGTCTACTGGATCCAGAAGCCGTTCACCATCGACGCGCTGGTGGAGAGCCTCCAGCTTGTTCTTGGAGCCTAGTCTCAGCCCTTTCTCAAGCGAATCGGTTAGCTTGTGCCGGCGGGAAGCCACCTTCATGCTCTCTCCCGGACGCTGATTGCCCATAGTCGCCCCGGCGGTTTGTTCCAATGGGGCGATGGGCTTAAGATCGCCTCGTCGCGGCCGGGTCCCGGCCGCACCACGCCTGATTGGCGATGGAGAGAGCTGATGGCCTCCGGTGACTCTACCTTTCTTCCCCAGGGTGTCGATTACCTCGGTTTTCTCGAAGCCCAACTGCGAGATATGCAGGGTATCGAGACACTGGCTTACGAGCTGATCCAGAATGCAGACGACGTGCAGGCCGGCGAGTCCGAGGCCGGCCCACCGTGGATCGCCTTCGACGTGACAGCTGAAGCCCTGCTGGTGAGCAATGGCGGCGTCTTCCGCCCGCTTGACTTTGCCCGCATGCAGAGGCTGGCGAGCGGCGGCAAGCGCGAGGAAGCCGGGACGATGGGGGCCTTCGGTCTGGGGTTCCTCGCCGTTTACCAGATCACCGACAGGCCGGAAATCCTCTCTGGCAATCGACACTGGATCATCCGCCCGGAAGCACTGCCGGAAGAACGCATCGAGGAGCGGCGCGTGAAGACCACGGACACCCTCTTCCGTCTGCCCTGGGCTTTCGACGCCGGCTCGCCGGTACGGCGCCGCCTGCGGCTGCCGGCCATCCAACCCGGAGAGCTGGATGATCTGGCGACCAGACTGGCCCGGGCGATCGAGCATGCGGCCCTCTTCCTTCGCCGGCTGCAGCAACTGGAGGTGCGGCGCGAGGGCGCGCTCCTGCGCCGGATCACGCGCCTGGTGGCGGACGAAAACGTGCTTCACCTGGAAGATGAGACGGGCAGAGCCAGCCGCTGGCTCCTGCTCGACGGCCGCTTTGACGAGGCGGCGCAACTGCGCGCCCGCTATCCCTGGGAGATCGAGACAACGCGCGAAAGCGAGGTCCGGCTGGCGCTGCCCCTGGAAGCGCCACTCCGCCAGGGGTGCCTCTTCGCCGGCCTGCCCACCGAAAGCAGCACGCCACTGCCCTTCCACGCCAACGCCGATTTTTACCCGACGTCGGACAGGAAGCGGATCCACCTGGAAAACGGCTATCAGGCGGCGTGGAATGAAGCGGCGTTGACCGCCGCCGCCGAACTCGTCGCCGGGAACCTGGAGAGAGTCCGCGAGGCGCTAAGACCCACGGGCTTCTGGCAGTTCCTCCAACAGCTGTCCGAGACCAGGCAGATGGCGCAGAACGGCGATCTCCCCGCCATATTTGCCGCCTTCTGGAATCGCGTCGCGCCCCTGCTGTCGCAGCAGCCCGTCGTCCACACGCTGCAGGGAGAGTGGCGGCTGCCCGCAGAAACATACCTCCTGGACCGGCGCCCTTCCGAGGAGATGCTGCGCATCCTTCAGGCATTGCAGCTTCCCCTCGTCCATCCTGACCTGGCGCCATACTACGCCCTGTTACGTCAGGAAGAGAGTGGCGTGCCGCTCATTGCCGCCTCCGACGTGGCGAAGGCCCTGCGCGCTGCCGGCCTGGACCGGCCCACGCCGCTTGCTCTGGCGCCGCCCTATTTGCAGACGCTCGACGACCTGCTGGCTCTCTGGCAGCTTATCGATCCGTTGCTGGACCGCTCGCCGGCAGCCCGAGAGCGGGGACTGGCGGCGCTTGTGACATGCGCCGTCGTGTTGACGGAAGCGATGATGCTGGAGCGCCTCGACCGCGTCTACCGGGGCAGCGCCGAGGCGCGAGCACTCTTCCCTGACGTTGCCTGGTTGCATCCCCTCGCGCCCGTAGATAGCTTTCCCGGCCGCTTTGTCCCAGAGTTCGGCGTGCGGCAGGCGGTTACCCTCCTGGCGGAAGCACCTCCTGACCGGCTGGAGGAGGAGTGGCGGCTGGGACGGCTCGACCTGCCGCGCCTTTTCCGCTGGTTCGAGTCGCGGCAAATTGAGATCTTTGCCGACGATCCCGCGCTGGGGCGCCTGATTCGCCGGTTACCCCTTGGGCCAATCGGCGGCGAGCTGAGACCGCTGGCCGATCTCTATATTCCCGGCGGCTTCGCCGATCCGCTGGAGGCAGCCGGTCTTGTGGAGCTTGACGAGCTGGGCGGACGCGCCGAATTCCTCCGGGATCTGGGTATGGAGGAACTCACCTTCGACGCCTACCTTTACGAGCAACTCCCCCGGGTCCTGCAGAACCGTCCCGATCTGCCGTCTGACGCCCGCCACCGTCTCCTGCAGCTTCTGGCGGGACGGCTCGGCGAGTTCCGCGACGACGAGGAGCTGCGCGAGAAGCTGAGCGCGCTGCCTCTGGTTCCCTGCATGGATGGCTCCTTCCGGCCGGCCCGGAGCGCGTACACGGAGCGCGAGGCCCGCGATCTGCTCGGCGACAGGGCGCACATTGCCGAGCCGGTGGAGAGCAAGGCCATCGCCGCCCTCGTGGAATGGCTTGGCGTTCGCGCGCTGCCGGACGCTGACGAGGTGGCTGCCGCCCTTCTGGAGATTGGTGACGCCGCGCAAGGAAATCATCAGCTTCATCCGGCCTTACTGGATCGGGTCTGGGCGATCTGGCGGCGGCTGGACGCCCTGTTTGTCGCAGGTGAGATCGAGCAAGAATGGCTGGCGGCCCTGCGTCCACATGAGGTCATCCCCGATCGCGACAGGGTACTGCGGCGGCCCGACCAGCTAGCCTTTGCCGGGGAGGAAGAGCTGGCCCAGCGCTTTGCCGGCGCGGCCGGGCGCTTCCTCTCGCCCGATCTAGCTGCGGCAGGCGTGCTTAAGGCGGCAGGCGTGCGACCTCTATCTGCGCTGGTACAGGCCCGCCTTACCGTGTGGCCGGATGCCGTGCGTTTGCCGGTGGTTGAGCAGCGTCTGGTCGATAGGGCTTACCTGATCCATCGGATTGTGCAGGCTGAGCTGGGGGATGGCCGCGGGGCGGCCGGCTCTACCCTTGCCCGCCTGCAGGTCTGGCGGGCCTCGTCCCTGCAACTCGAGTTCAGGCTATCTCTGGGCGACGCCGAGCTGGCGAGCCCGCCGGAGCCGGTGCGGGTCTGGCTGGACCAGCCGGCGGGCCGTCTCTACGTGGCGGAGAGCGAGGCGGAGCTGCCCTGGCTGGCGATTGCTCGCGAGCTGGCGCTTGCTCTGCGGCCGGGACTGCCGCCCGGCAGCCTGGCGATAGCCATCCGCGACGTGCTGGCAGCTGCAGACACGCAGGCGGCGAGTAGGCTGCTGGACGAGCTGGGTTATCCGCCTGCTTCGTCGTAGCTTGTAAGTCAGGCGGCGCAAGCGGACGGCTAATCGACCGGGGTAGGGCCGGAAAGGGGGACGATCTCGACAGGCAGCCCCCTCGCCTTGAGCGCGGCTACTTCCTCGGGTGAGGCGCCGCTGCCGGCGATCATCAGGGTGATCTCCTCAATCTCCAGTACCTGCAGCAACGACCGGGCGCCCAGTTTGCTGCTGTCAAGCAACAAGATCACTTCGCGCGCAGCTCTGGCCATGGCTCGCTTAATTATGTCATGTTGTTTCCACGCACAGAACGGGATAAAATCCGCATGCGGTGGACGGTCGCGGGTGAGGGCGCCGTTTGCGCCTCGTATTGCCCGCAGGACACTACCTGTTCCCGGCACCACCCGGCGCACGTAAGGAAGAGGTCACCTTCACACGGGCGCCAGCCCGATATGAGTTTGTTCAGGGCAAAGCCAATCGCATCACCACCTCTCGCCCTGTTTATATCGAGTCTTTGATTGTTCGGTGGGTCCAATTCATTTGTTTGTCGCAGGCAGTCTGCTGATTGCGGCTGCCGACTATAAAGACACCTCCAGCCAGTGGCAGGTGTTTGCCATGTGGACGCGCACCGTACGAGGGAGCAGCGGTGATGTCCGGTAGCGACGCCCCTTTCTTCACGCTGCGCGGGGTCATCGAGGGCTTCTATGGCCCCTTCTATAGCGCTAGCCAGCGGCAGGGCCTGATCCGCTTTCTCGGCGAGCACGGCTTCAACCTGTACATCTACGCGCCGAAGAACGACCGCTGCCATCGTGACGACTGGCGGAAACCGTACAGCGGCGAGGATATGGCCGCTTTCGCGGAGACGATTGCCGTAGCCGGCGAAGCCCGCCTGACCTTCTGCTACGCCCTCAGCCCATCGGCCGGGCTGCACCTTGCCGACGCCGGAGAATTCGCGGCGATTACTACGAAGCTGCACGCCTTCTACCAGATCGGCGCCCGCGCCTTTGGCCTGCTCATGGACGACGTCACGCCTCGCCTCATCAGCGCGGAGGATGCCCGCCGTTACGCCTCTCCGGCTGCCGCTCAGGCCGATCTCTGCAACCGTGTTTATGCCTGGCTCCAGGAGCTGGATCCGGCCTGTCCGCTGTTCGTTTGCCCGACAGACTATGCCGGCCGGGCGCCGTTCCCAGAGACGCTGCACACCTTCGGCGCGCTGCTGCATCCGGCAATCGAGCTTTTCTACACCGGCCCGGACGTTTGCTCGTCCGAGATTACGGTTGCCGACGTAGACGCCTTTGCCGCCGCCACCGGGCGCCCCCCGGTCATTTGGGACAATTACCCGGTTAACGATCTGGCGATGGCGCCAGAGCTGCATCTTGGCCCGCTGCGGGGGCGCGAAACGACGCTCTACGCACACACGCGCGGCTACGTCGCCAACCTGATGCTGCAGCCGGTCGCTTCGCAGATCCCCCTGCAGACCACCGGCGAATATCTGCGCGCGCCGCAGATGTACGAGCCCTCAGCAGCATGGGATCGCGCGCTCTATACCACAGCCGGTCCCTCCAGCCATGCCGCGCTGCGCCGCTTTGCCGAGACCAGCCTCTTCTCGGCGCTCTATCCTGATCCGCCCGAACCTCTGGCAACGCTGGTCACAGCCACGCTCGCGTCGCTGCGGCGGGGCGAGCAGGCCGCGGAGAGCAGCGCCGTGCATGCTCTGAACGGCTATCTCGCCACCCTGACCCAGGACTGCCAATCTCTGCGCTCTGACCTCGAAGATGAGCTGCTGCGAATTGAGATACGTCCCTGGCTGGACGCTCTGGAGGCGTGGCTCGCACTTGGCCGCCAGACGCTTGCCGTTCTCTCTGCAGGCCTGGCGGGTTGGCCCGCCGCTTCTGGGGCCGGCGCGCTTGGCGAGCTGCGGCGGGCTGCGCTGGCCCAACCCTGCCGGACCGGCGGCAGCGTGCTGCTGCCACTGGCCGATTATGCGCTGGCGGCGGCTGTATCCGGCCGGGACTTCGGAACAGAACGCCGGGCAGAGGCGCTGCCTGAAGAAGAAGCTATTTCCACCGAACCACCCACCACGAGCTGAATGGTCATATGCTGCACCTGATCCCCTTCTTCCACGCCAACATTCAATACGCCGAGTTCCATCCCGGCGCGGCTGCCGATCTGGTCGAGCGCAGTTATCTGCCTACGCTCGAATTCTTCGCCGCGCGCCCTGAGCTGCCCGCCGTCTTTGAGTATTCGGGCGTCACGCTGGAGCTGCTGGCCGAACGGTGGCCCGAGGGCATTGACCTCCTGCGCCTGCTTCTGGAGCGAGGGCAGATCGAGCTGATGGGCGGCACCTACGCGAATCCTATCCTGCCGCTCATTCCCTCCGACCACGCCCGGCAGCACGTCGCCCGCTTCATCGCCATCTATGACCGGCTCTTTGGCGACCTGGCTGTGCCGCGCCCGCAGGGCATCTTTCTGCAGGAGTTTGCGTACGACCCGTCGCTGGCTCCGCTACTGGAGGCCGCCGGTTACAGCTACACCCTATTGACGCCTCGCCTGCTCCTGTCCGGGCTCCGGCAGCAGCTCAACCTGTCCACCCAGCCGCTACCCGCAGTGGGCCCATCCCTGGCGGCCGACGGCCCGGAGTTGCTTCACCCGCTGCGCATGAGCGGCGCCCGGGGGGCCACGCTTACCGCCTTTCCGATGTACCGCGAACTGATCGGCCTGCTCTTTGACACGGCCTATGGGCGCAAAGCTTTTGACAGCATCGCCGATTTGCTCCGCCAGGTTGACGCCCACGCCGGGGATGTCCCGGCGCTGCTCTTCTGCGGCCCTTCGGACGCCGAGTTCATCGGCGCCTATGCGGCGCTGGGCAAGGATTCGCTCTCGCTGGACGCCTTCGCGCGCTTCATGCAACAGGTGTGGGAGCTGCCGTTCACCGGCTCTATGCTGCCCCGCGATTACCTGGCGGCCTACCCCCCGGCAAGAACTGTCTACGTGCCGGCAGGCAGCTCCGAACGCAACCTCGACGTATGGACGGCCGATCCCGACAATGCCCGGCTCAACGCCCTCTGCCAGGAGGCCGAACAGAAGCTGCGGCTGGCGACTGTGCTGCATCCAGAGAATCAGCTGATGCTCCAGGAGGCGTGGCGGGCCATGCTCCTGGCCGAAAACTCGGATGGGCGCGGCTGGACGCCCCGCCCGGAGCGCCGGCTCGACTGCTACAACTACGCGCTGGAGGCGATTGCCCTGGCTGAAAAGATGCTCGCCGGGATCAAACGGCCGGAGGCGGGCCTGTCTGCGAAAGATTCATTATTGATTCGGAGACATGATGATGAGCCATCGTCCTGAATATCCACGCCCGCAGTTCGTGCGGGCCAACTGGCTGAACCTCAACGGCGCCTGGGACTTTGCCTTCGATGACGGAGACCAGGGCCTGGAAGAGCGCTGGTACGATCCGGCGAACGTCGAGGGTCGCTTTCCGCAGAGAATCGAAGTGCCGTATGTCTTCCAGAGCGCGCTCAGCGGCATCGGCCGGCGCGAGAGGCACGACCTGCTCTGGTATCACCGTACCTTCATGGTCCCGGCGGGCTGGCGCGAGGGCGGGCAACGCGTTCTCCTGCACTTCGGCGCCGTCGATTACCGGGCCTGGGTCTGGGTGAACGGCGAGCTTGCCGCCTACCACGAGGGCGGGCACACGCCTTTCCAGGCCGACATCACCCCGCTGCTGGCGGAAACAAACCACCTCGTCGTGCGCGTGGAAGACGTCATCACTGACCTGACGCAGCCGCGGGGCAAACAGTTCTGGCAGGAGCAGTCAGCAGGCATCTTTTACACGCCCAGCAGCGGCATCTGGCAGACGGTCTGGCTGGAGGTCGTACCGGCGGTTCACCTGACGCGTGTCCAGCTTACGCCGAACGTGAGCGCCGGCACGGTGACCATCGCCTGCACAGCCAGCTCGCCGCTGCCCGCTACCGCTGCCTGTGAGATCACGTTCGGGGGCAAATTTGTGGCGTCGGCGGAGATAGCGCTGGAAGGGGGCAGCGGCGAAGCTGTCGTTGCCATCCCCAATGCCCGGCTCTGGTCGCCGGAGGACCCGGCCTGCTACGACGTGACGCTGCGCCTATCTACGGGGGAAGGGCGCCCTGACGAAGTTCGCAGCTATTTTGGCATGCGTTCCATCGAGGTGGTGGACGGGAAGATCCGCCTCAACGGCGCCCCGTACACCATGAAGCTGGTGCTCGACCAGGGCTATTTCCCCACCGGTCTGCTCACCGCGCCGAGCGATGCGGACTTGCGCCGCGACGTTGAGCTGGCCCGCGAGATGGGCTTCAACGGCGTGCGTAAGCACCAGAAAGTGGAAGACCCGCGCTACCTCTACTGGGCCGACCGGCTGGGCCTGCTGGTCTGGGGGGAGATGGCCAACAACTACCGCTTCTCCGAGACCGGCGTGCGCCGCCTCGTCGCCGAGTGGCAGGAGGTCATTGCCCGCGACTACAACCATCCCTGCATCGTCGCCTGGGTGCCGATGAACGAGAGCTGGGGCGTTCCGGCCCTGCAGCAGGAGCCGCGCCAGCGGGAGCTTTTGCAGGCGCTCTACCACCTGACCCGTGCCCTGGACCCGACGCGCCTGGTGATCAGCAACGACGGCTGGGAGCACGCCTACAGCGATCTGTGTACGATACACGATTACAGCAGCGACGCCGAAACGCTCTACGCGCGCTATGCCGCGATGGAGGAAGTGCTGGCCTACCGCCCGTCAAACCGGCCTCTCTACGTTGGCGATTTCCGCTATGAGGGCCAGCCGATCCTGGTGTCGGAGTGCGGGGGCATCGCCTTCCGGCTTGGCGATGAGCAGGGTTGGGGATACAGTACGGTGACGGACGAGGAGGCATTCGCCGCCAGTTATGGGCGTCTCGTCGGGGCGCTGCAGCGGGCTCCTCTGCTGCAGGGTTACTGCTATACTCAGCTGACCGACGTCGAACAGGAGATCAACGGGCTGCTCACCTACGACCGGCGGCCTAAGCTGCCGCTGGAGATCATCCGCGCGATAAACCAGGGAAGGTCACCGGAGCCAGAAGCGCAAGCGGAGCGCTTGCCCGCTCTGGCCCCCGCGTGAGGGGATCGAGATGAAATCACAGACCGCCGAAAAACTGCTGCGCCTGCAAAGAGAAGTGGGACAGGCGATTTATCGCGATAAACGCGACATACCGGCGTTCAAATTCCATGACGGCGACTGTCCCGACGCTGCCGCCGCCGATTTTGACGACCGGCAGTGGGCCGACTTCCAGATCGGGAGCAGTTGGGGCGGCTATGACTGCGTGGCCTGGTTCCGCGCTCAGGTGCCTATCCCAGCGGAGTGGGCCGGTCAGCGTCTATACCTGCGCTTCCTGGTCGGGCCCCGGGATAACGGCGGCTCGACGGCCGAGACACTTCTTTATGTCAATGGCGAGCCGCTGCAGGCGTTGGACTACTGGCATAGCGAGGCCTGGCTGCCGCCAGAGCATCTACAGGAAAACGCCATCACGGTCGCGCTGCGCGCCTGGAGCGGCGTGCTGCGCGTACCCGATCGCCGCGTGTTCCGGCTTGCCCAGCTCGTCTGGATCGACGAGACGACCGAGAGGTTTTTCCATCTCTCGAACACACTGCTGCTCGTCATCGCCGAAATGGACGAACATAGCCTGCCGCGCATTCGTCTCCTGCAGGCGCTGGACGAAGCCTACAGCCACCTTGACTTCCTCCACCCGCGGTCAGAGCGCTTCTACCAGTCGGTTGCTGAGGCTTACGCCTTCCTCCAGGAGAAGCTGCGCGGGCTGGAGGCGCCGGGGGAGATCAAGCCCCGCGTCGTCGGCATCGGCCACGCACATCTCGACATGGCCTGGCTCTGGCGGCTGCGTCACACGCGCGAGAAGGCAGTCCGCACCTTCACGACTGCGCTGCACCTCATGCGCCAGTACCCGGAATACTGCTTCCTGCATTCCTCGCCGCAGCTCTATAAGTATCTACAGCAGGATGAGCCGGTTCTGTACGAGCGCATCAAGGAGCGGATTGCCGGCTGCCAGTGGGAGGTTGCCGGCGGCACCTGGATCGAGCCCGACGTGAACCTGCCGGACGGCGAATCGCTGGTGCGCCAGTTCCTCCTGGGCCAGCAGTTCCTCCGCCGTGCGTTTGGTCAGGAAAGCCGGCTGCTCTGGCTGCCGGATACCTTTGGTTTCTCGGCGGCGCTGCCCCAGATTGCCGTGAAGAGCGGCATGCGCTACATGCTCACCACGAAGATGAGCTGGAACCAGACCAACCGCGTCCCCTATGATACGTTCCTCTGGAGAGGGATCGACGGCAGCGAGCTGCTCACCCATTTTGTCACCGCGCAGGAATACCTCGAAGACGAAAAGAAGCTGACGCGCGGGCACACCTATAACGCCGGTATGTACCCGGCCGAGGTGCGCACCCTCTGGGAGAATTACCAGCAGAAGGAGCTTAACGACGAGCTGCTGATGGTTTACGGGCGAGGGGATGGCGGCGGCGGGCCGACAAAAGAGATGCTGGAGATGGCCCGTGCGATGCGCAACCTGCCCGGCTGGCCTTCGGTCGAGCTGGGGAAAGCGGAGAGCTTTTTCGACCGTCTGGAGCAACGTCTGGCGGGAAACACGCTGCCCGTCTGGGATGGAGAGCTTTATCCGGAGTTCCACCGCGGCACGTTTACGTCGCAGGCGCAAAACAAGCGCGCCAACCGGAAGGCGGAAACGCTCTTCCACGTCGCCGAGTGGCTGAACGCGCTGGCCGACATCCAGACGGGGGCCGCCGAATATCCGGCCGAGGCGCTGCATGCGGGCTGGGAGCTGATTCTTCTAAACCAATTCCACGATATCCTTCCCGGTTCCTCTATCCGCTCCGTGTACGAGGACAGCCATAAGGACTATCTGGAGATTGCCGCCATCGGCCGCCAGGCTGTAGCCAGCGCACGCGAGCGGTTGTTTGCGGCCCTGGCGCCGCCCGAACAGAGTCTGGTCGTCCTGAACCCTCTCTCCTGGGAGCGCGACGGGCTGGTGGCCCTGCCTTATGTCCCGGCGCTGGCGGGAAAGACGATCTGCGATGCCACCGGGCAACCGGTGCCCACGCAGGTTGTGGAGGAAGAGGCGCACCCGCTGGACGTGATAGGCGAGGGGCAGGCGCCGGGCGGTCAGGCGCTGCTCGTGCCGGTCAACGGCGTCCCGCCGCTCGGATTTGCGACGTTCTCGCTTGTCAGCGCCTCTGTCGATGCGCCGCCTGGAGAGAGCGAACTGGTCATCACGTCGCGGCGGCTGGAGAACCGCTTCTACCGGATCGAGCTGAACGAGCGAGGGCAGATCAGCTCGCTGTGGGACAAAGAGCATGGGCGCGACGTGATGGCTGCCGGCGAGCGTGGCAACGTGTTCCAGGCCTTCCTCGACAAGCCGCTGCACTTCGACGCCTGGGACATAGACGCCTTCTATCAAGAGAGAATGGACGAGGTCGGCGAGCTGGTCGAAGCCGTCGTGGAAGAGAACGGGCCCCTGCGCGGCGCCCTGCGCCTCGTCTGGCAATACGACGCCTCGCGCATTACCCAGCGCCTGACGCTCTATCGGGACAGCCGGCGCATCGACTTCCGCACAGAGGTGGACTGGCGCCAGCAGGATGTCCTGCTCAAAGTCGCCTTCCCTGTGGCCATCCGCGCTACCCAAGCCACCTTTGACGTGCAGTTCGGCGCTGTCGAGCGGCCCACACACTGGAACACGACCTGGGATGCGGCACGCTTCGAGGTGCCGGCGCACAAGTGGGCCGACCTTTCTGAAGGCGATTACGGCGTGGCCCTGCTCAACGACTGCAAGTACGGCTACGATGTCAGGGACCATGTCCTGCGCCTGACCCTGATCAAGTCCGCGCGCTACCCCGACGAACAGGCGGACCAGGGGCAGCATCGCTTTACCTACAGCCTGTGGCCCCATGCCGGCGGCTGGCGGCAGGGTGACGTGAAGCGCCAGGGCTATGAATTGAACGCGCCCCTTCTGGCCGGGCTGGCCGGCGGGGAGGGCGATAGCGGGCTGCCGTCCCGCGCTTCCCTGGCCCAGGTTGACACCCCGCACGTCATTCTGGAGACGGTCAAGCGGGCCGAAGACGGCGACGGCTGGATTATCCGCCTCTACGAAGCGCAGCAGACTCGCACCCAGAAGGTGACGGTAACCTTCGACCGGCCGGTCCTGCGGGCGGTCGCCTGTAATCTCCTCGAAGAGGAGGAGGCCGATCCCTCGCTGCACGTGGAAGGCCGGCAACTGTCGTTTGCCATTCTGGCCTACGAGATCCGGACCTTCAGAGTCACGTTAGCGCCTGGCCAATAGACTCAGAGTAACATTGACGAACGAGGCCTTTCCCTCTATACTGGCACTAATCCATCTTTGGGAAAGCATCTCGTTTAGAACCCTTTCGCACAACAATAGTTGATGGTGGTCGTCGCGGGGCGACCGCTGGTCAGGGAGCCTCGTTTCTGCGCGACTGCGCACTCTTGGTGCGATCAGAGTCTCATTACAGAACGTTCCCGTGGAGTCCAAGTCCATCCCCTGGACGTCAGTTAAGGAGAGAGAGGATAGGTGACGAAAAGAATATATGTGGGCAACCTGCCGTTTCATACTACGGAGCAACAGGTTCGCGATCTCTTTGCCCGCCATGGCCCGGTGAGTTCCGTGACGATGGTCAGGGACGGCCAGACCGGGCAGTTTCGCGGCTTCTGTTTTGTAGAGATGCAGGGTGCCGGGGCCGACACGGCGATTACGGCGCTCAACGGCCATTCGATTGGAGGCCGCAAGCTGCGCGTCAACGCGGCCCAGCCACGCCCCAAACGCGAGAATAAGCGCAGACGTGCGCCCCGCCGCGACGCATCCAGCGCCGACTACAGCGTGCGCAATGCGATGCAGCAGGGGGGCAACAACCGCGGGGAGAACTACAGCGCGCGGGCTGATCTGCTACAGAATGGCAGCAGCAGCCGCGAGGAGTGGCGTGTCCGCGACGAGCTGCAGCATGAGGGGCGCGCAACGGGCGAGATCTATCGCGTGCGTGACGAGATGTTGCGCCATGAAGATACGTCGTTGAAGAACGAAAAGCCTGCCAAGACCGGGAAAACAAAGGGGAGCGGCAAGCAGCGCAAAAACAACGGGAACAGCAATCGACGTCGCCGCTAAATCAAAACAGTCGTCCTGTCCAAAATAAAACGAAAAGGTGGCTCCCCGCCCTGACTCAGTGTCCGTGCGGGCCGTGTACGTGCCCGTGCTCCAGCTCATCTTCCGTCGCCGGCCGCAGTCCCGCAATCGTCACGTCGAAATGCAGCGTCTCGCCAGCCAGCGGATGGTTAAAGTCAATCAGGACGTTATTGTCGCTGATCTCGGTGATTGTGCCCTGGTAGACGTGGCCGCTTTGCGGATCCTGCATCTGCACGCCCATGCCGGTCTGTATCTCCGTACCTGGCCCGAACGCGTCGCGCGACACGAGCTGCATCCGCTCTTCGTCACGCTCGCCGTAGCCCTCAGCCGCCGAGACAGTCACCTGCTTGCGGTCGCCAACGCCCATTCCATATAGCTCTCGTTCCAGCCCAGGGATAATGTGCCCCTGTCCCTGGATGAACTCCAGTGGCTCTCGTCCTTGCGATGTATCAATAATCTGCTCATCGTCCAGCCGAAGCGTATAGTCCAGACTGACAACCATTTCGTCGGCTACGCGCGTCGTCTCGTTCATATTTATCTCCTTTCGGGCTTACAGGCCCGCCGTTGCGTGACAGGCACGCTCCAGCCATTCCAATAAAAAGCCGCCCAGATGGTCGCAGTCCTCTGGGCGGCACGACGACATTCCAGACAGCAATGATGCTGCCCATCTCCAGACACTATAGCCAGCGCCGCTCCTGAGGTCAATCGGCCGGCACTGGTTTGTATTACTCTCTTACACATCGCTGAGGCGTGGCATGCTGTTAAGCCGCCCCCGGCCGGGCCATGCTATAATGAGCGCTGACGCTGCCTGCGGAGCCTGCCGATCATGAGCTACCTGGCCATCGCCCTGATATCCACCGCGACCCTTCTTCTGGAGCTGGCTCTACTCCGGGTCTTTGCCATCCAGCAGTTCTACCACTTCGCCTTCATGGCCATCAGCCTCGCGCTCCTGGGCGCCGGCGCCAGCGGCTCGCTGCTCAGTGTGCGCGGCCGGCCGTTCCGCATGGCGCCGCTCGCTATGGCCTTTGCCCTGACCACGCTTGGCGCTTACCTGATCATCAACTACGTGCCCTTCGATTCGTATAGCATCGCCTGGGACCGGCGCCAGATCCTCTACCTGGCGCTCTATTTCCTGGCGGCTGCAGCGCCCTTCGTCTTTTCAGGGCTGGCCATCGGTGGGGAGCTGATGCGCGCGGGGTTGGCCGGTCGATCCCACGCCGTCTATGGGGTCAACCTCCTGGGCTCGGCGGCTGGCAGCCTGGGTAGCCTGCCGGCGCTGGCGATGCTCGGAGAGGTGGGTACGGTGCTGCTGGCGACCCTCTGCGGAGTGCTGGCAGCGTTGCTGGCTGCGCCGCCGCAGCCAGCACGATGGCGTGTTACCGGTCGTGCTGGCGCCCTCATCCTGCTGGCAGCCGGTCTCTTGCTCCTCGTCCTGCGCCCCGGCTTCCTGGCGCTGCGCCTCTCGCCCTACAAGACGCTGCCAATCCTCTCCCAGGCTGCCGGCGCGGAGCACCTGCTGACCGACTGGAATGCCACGTCGCGGGTGGACGTTATCGCCAGCGATACCATCCACGTGATGCCCGGCCTCAGCCTGCTCGCGCCGGTGCCGGTGCCGCCGCAGGCCGGCCTGCTGCTCGACGGCGACGACCTGATGCCAATCACGCTCCTGGCCCCCGAGGCGCCGGAAGCACAGCAGCTTGCCGATTATTTGCCTCTCGGCCTGCCATACCGGCTGCGCCCTGGCGCCGCCACGCTGGTGCTGGAGGCAGGCACGGGACTGGATGTGCTCCTTGCCCTGGCAGCCGGTGCAAAATCGGTGACGGCTGTGGAAGACAACGCCCTCGTCATCGATGCGGTGCGCCGGCAATTTGCTGCCCAGACGGGCAACCTTTTCGAGCGACCCGGGGTGACGGTCGTACGCCAGTCAGGCCGGGTCTTTGTGCGCAGCTCCGAAAGCGGACGGTATGACGTCGTCGTCGTCTCTCTGACAGACGCCCACCGGCCGGTCACCTCCGGCGCTTACAGCCTCACAGAGGATTATGTTTATACGGTTGAGGCCATGCGCGATTATCTGGCCGTTCTGGAGGAGGATGGGCTGCTCGTCGTCACGCGCTGGCTGCAGTGGCCGCCCAGCGAAGCGCCGCGTACCTTCGGCATGCTGGCTGCGGCGCTGCGCGCCGAGGGGCTGGATCCGGCGGAACACCTCGCCGCCTTTCGCACCCTACGCACGGCGACGATCCTGGCCTCGCCCCGCCCTTTTACCGCCGGAGAAGTCGCTATGGTGCGCGACTTCCTCACCACGCGCGGCTACGACGGCGTCTACTATCCCGGCATCACCCCGGGCGAGCTGAACCGCTTCAACGTCCTGCAGGAAGAGGCCTATCACGACCTGTTCGTGCGCATCCTCGACGACCCCCAGGCGCTCTACCGCGACTACCGCTTTGACATCCGCCCGCCCACCGACGACCATCCCTTTTTCTTCCACTACTTCAAGTGGCGCCAGACGCCCGAGATTCTGGCCTCGCTGGGGCGAACGTGGCAGCCTTTTGGCGGCAGCGGCTATTTCGTCCTCGTCGCCCTGCTCATCCTGGTGACGCTGGCGGCGTTCGTGCTCATCCTCGCGCCGCTGGTGCTCCTCCGCCGGGGCGAGCGGCAGGAAATGGCGTCGGTGCGTCCGCGGTGGCGGCTGCGCGTCTTTATCTACTTTGCCGCGCTGGGCCTCGCCTTCCTTTTTGTCGAGGTGCCGCTGGCCCAGCGCTTCATCCTCGTGCTGGACGAGCCGGTCATTGCCCTCTCGGTCGTCATCTTCTCCATCCTGCTTTTCTCCGGCCTGGGCAGCCTGACTGTGCAGCGCTGGTCTCTCCGCCGGGTGCTGCCGCCCCTCGTCCTGCTTGCGCTACTCTACCCGCTGCTCCTGCCCTCCTTTTCCGACTTCGCCCTGCGGCTCGGCGAAACGGCGCGCGTGCTGGCGGCAGTCGCGGTGCTCGCTCCGCTGGGTTATCTCATGGGCCTACCTTTTGCCGCTGGCCTGCGGCTCCTCGAGCAGCATAGCCCCGCGCTCGTGCCCTGGGCGTGGGCGATCAACGGCAGCTTCTCGGTGATCAGCTCGGTGCTGGCCGTCGTCGTTGCCCTGACGTGGAGCCTGCCCGCCGTCCTCTACCTCGGCGCAGCCGCCTACGCCCTCGCCTGGCTGGTCTTCGCCGCCCGCCCGGCTACGACTCCGGCTCTTCCCGTGTGAAGGGCACGAAGACCACGCCGCCCAGATCCTCGGTCCGCACTTCCTCCTCGCTCACTCTGGTGACGCGCCATAACGTCTGGTAGCCGCCGACCGGACCGACCGGAATGATCATCCGGCCGCCCACCTTAAGCTGGGCGACCAGCGGCTGAGGGATATGGTCGGGCGCTGCGGTGACGAGGATTGCATCGAACGGCCCTTCTTCTTCCCAGCCATAGTAGCCGTCGGCGTGGCGCACGGTAACGTTGTCGTAGCCCAGCGTCTCCAGCGTCGCCTCAGCTCGTTCGGCCAGCGCGCCAATGATCTCGACCGTGTAGACGCGATCGACAATCTCGGCCAGAATGGCCGCCTGGTAACCCGAGCCGGTGCCTATTTCCAGCACACGATCGCTCTCTCCCACCTCCGCTGCCTCGGTCATCAGCGCGACGATGTACGGCTGGGAGATGGTCTGCCCGTGGCCGATGGGCAGCGGGTGGTTTTCGTAAGCCTGGGCCAGCCATTCCTCGGGCACGAAGCGGTGGCGCGGCACGGCGCTCATCGCCGCAATGACCGTTTCGTCGGTAATGCCCATGCCGACGATACCCTCTTCCACCATCGCTTCGCGTGCGGCAGTGAACGCGTCCTCATCGCCGAATGGCGTTGTCTGTGCGGCGATCGTCGCCGTGACGCCTGCCGGGGGTATGGGCGTATCTACCGTCGAGGGTAGGGCAGTGGCAGCCGTGGACGGCGTAGGCTCCGTCTCCGCTCTCTCCTGAGCGCAGGCAACTGCCGCGATCAGGGTGACGATAAGCGTTAGGGTACACAGGCGCTTCATCGGCAGGCTCCTTGGCGGTCCGCTGGGGACGACTCTGCAGCCATTATACCATGCTGCGCCGGCTGTTTTGCCGAAACGGGCGTATAGGGTACATTCATGCGCCTGTCATCGCAGCGTGCAATGAAGGAGGGGGTTTGATGATCGAGGGGTTCGAATACGTGTTGATTGGCCTGGCTGCTGTGTTAGCCGGCGCTATCAACGCCCTGGCGGGGGGCGGTACATTGATCAGCTTTCCCATGCTGACGGCAGTCGGAGTTCCGGCTGTCGCGGCGAACATTACAAACACGGTCTCGCTGATTCCCGGCTACCTGGGCGCGACCATTGCCCAGCTCAAGGATCTCAAGGGCCAGGAATCGCGGCTCAGGCTGCTGGCGCCGGTCGGCGCTCTCGGCGGCCTCGTCGGCGGCGTCATCCTCCTGCTCACCGAAGAGGAGCTGTTCAGGGCGCTGATCCCGTTCCTCATCCTCTTTGCCTCCGGCCTGCTGGCCGTGCAGGAGCCACTCCGCCGCCGCCTGCTGAAGAACCAGCTTAAGCGCAGCGGGAAGACGACGCTCTCGCCCCTGATGACGGTGATCCCGGTCTTCTTAGCCGCCGTCTATGGCGGTTACTTCGGCGCCGGGCTGAGCGTCATTGTGCTGGCCGTTCTCGCGCTGGTCTTTGAGGATAACCTGACGCGCCTCAACGGCCTTAAGCAGGCTATTTCTTTCAGCACCAACATCACGGCCGCCGTCTTTTTCCTCTTCTCCGGCGAGGTGGTCTGGAGGGCTGCCGCCGTCATGGCAGTCGGCGCCCTGGTCGGCGGGGCGTTGGGCGGCCGTTTTGCCGGGAAGATCAAGCCGACGACGCTGCGCATGATCGTCGTCGTCATCGGCGTCATCATCGCCGTGATCTATTTCGTCCGCTAGCGCAAGCCCGCACGCCTCGGGACAGATGAGCGACTATGGCGCTTCGCGCACGAGCTCTTCTGCGCGCGTCAGGAGGATTTTCCCCTCGGCGATGAGCTGACTGGCAATCGCCTCCACCTGCTCCGGCCGGGCCCCGGCGGCCAGCGCTACCTGCCGCGCATGCAGACGCATATGGCCCTTCTGGATGCCCACAGTTGACAGAGCATAGATGGCGGCGAGGTTCTGAGCCAGCCCGACACAGGCGAGGACCATCGCCAGCTCCTGGGCGGAGCCGACCCCGAGGATCTTCAGCGCCACCTGGGCCGTCGGATGGACGCGGGTTGCGCCGCCGACCGTACCTACGGCCATCGGCAGGGTCAATTCGCCGGCCAGGTCGCCGTTTTCGTTGACGTGCCAGTCGGTGAGGGCGCTGTAGCGCCCCGTGCGCGCAGCATAGGCGTGGGCGCCGGCCTCGATAGCCCGCCAGTCGTTGCCTGTGGCAATGACAACCGCATCGATGCCGTTCATGATGCCCTTGTTGTGTGTGGCGGCCCGGTAGGGATCGGCGACGGCAAAGGCGTTGGCTTCGGCGATGCGCTGCGCCGCTTCCGGCCCGGTAAACTCGCCGCGGGCAAGCAGCTCAGCCGGAACGACCCCACGCGCCGTCGCCAGTCGCTGGTCGGCCAGGTTGGAGAGAATCCGCAGATTGGTGCGCCCACCGGTCAGCTCCGCAACCATCGGCGCGATGGCTTCGACGGCCGTGTTGATGGTGTTGGCGCCCATCGCGTCACGCACGTCGTAGTGCAGGTGGACGACGAGCATTGGGCCGGCTGGCGTCTCCGGCAGCGGACGGAAAGAGATGCCGCGCGCGCCGCCGCCCAGCCGGAGCATCAGCGGATCGCAGCAATTGGCCTGTTCCAGCAGCTCCTCCCGGTGAGCTTCCAGGGTGGCGCTCGCCGCTTCCAGGTCCGGTAGGTCCAGCACCTGAATCTGTCCGATCATCACCGGAGCAGTCACCTCGGCCTGGAAGCCGCCGCCCTCCCGGATCAGCTTCGCGGCATGGCTGATGGCCGCGACGACGCTGGGCTCTTCCACGACCATCGGGATCAGATAGTCCCGCCCGTTGATCTGGAAATTGGCGGCGATGCCCAGCGGCAGGGCGTAGGTGCCGACCACGTTCTCGATCATGTGGTTGGCCTGTTCCGGCGTCAACCCCTCGCCCATCAGCGCGGCCTTCTCCGCCTCGTCGAGGCCCGCCCACTCGGCGACAGTCTGCGCCCGCTCCTCGATGCTCAGCTTGTAGAATCCGGCCAGACGCGACGATTTCTCTGCCATTCTATCCCTCCTCATCCCGAGATACCCCGGCTCTGCCGCCGGCGGCCTGACTATATCACCAAGCGTGCGCCCGTTCCATTCTCACCGCTTGGCGGAGGCAGCAAAAAGGGGCGAAGGCCACCACGACCTTCGCCCCTGCGGTGCTGCATCCAGGCAGCCGCTGGGCCGGCATCACAACCGCGATTAGTCGCTGCCCTCCCAGGCGGTCAGGTCGTTGGGTACGTTACTAAGGAAACTCGCGGACACCCAGCCGACCTGATAGCCTTCGGCATCAACCTGGACCCAGGCGCCAGTCGCGTCCATGAAGCCAGTGAAGCCGACGACGGAACCAGCCGGCAACGTGTCCAGAATAGCCCCGTCCAGACCCGGTGCGTCACGCAGGTTCAGGTTGGCAATGGTCGTCGCCGTCACGACAGCGTCGCCGAAGACGTCGTCGGGCACGTCCTCGGCAGTCTCCCCACTTTCACTTTCACCAGCGTCGGGAAGATCGGCCGGGCGAACCTGCAGGCTCGCCGGCACGTTGCTCAGGAAACTGGCGGACACCCAGCCGACCTGATAGCCTTCGGCATCAACCTGGACCCAGGCACCGCTGCCGTCCATGAAGCCGGTGAAGCCGACGACGGAGCCGGCGGGCAGCGTATCGAGAATGGCGCCGTTGGGCGCGTCGCGCAGGTTCAGGTTGGCAATGGTCGTCGCCGTCACGACATCTTCACCGAAGACGTCGTCGGGCACGTCTTCGGCCGTCTCGCCGGCGTCGTCACTCTCCTCAGGGAGATCGGCCGGGCGAACCTGCAGGCCCTCGGGCACATTGCTGAGGAACGTGGCAGCGACCCAGCCCACCGGATTGCCTTCCGAATCCACCTGGACCCAGGCGCCGCTGCCGTCCATGAAGCCGGTGAAGCCCACGACGGTGCCGGCCGGAAGGGTCGCGAGAATGGCGCCGTTGGGCGCATCACGCAGGTTCAGATTGACGGTCGTCGTCGCCGTCACAACGGCGTCGCTAAAGGGATCGTCGTCCTGCGCCGCTACACTGCCTGCACTCCCCAGTAACAGGATGCCGGCGACGAGAAGAATAGTCGCCACCGCAAGCAAGCGCTGCCATTTCTGTTTGCGCAGAGTATTCATAGTCACACTCCTTTTCCTTTCATACGTGCTCTAGTGACCCGCCTGACCTTATCGTGGGCGACGAATGTCAGACGGGCATAAGAAGAAGCAGGCGCCGGGATGGTAGAAGAGGGATTCCCTTTGATGAGCACTGCTTTATCTGCGACAGGGTCAGGTTTCTGAGGGACAGGGAGAACCGGCCACGTCCTCGACCAGGGACGGTCAGGAAATCGGCTCATACGCGCCCGTATTCTGGGGTCAGAACACGGCTTTTCGGCAGACCAGAGCGGATATCTTGCGGCTCTAGAGAAAATAGTGTATGCTGGTATTGTCGTAAGTTCTGAATGTGATCACTGTGGGCCGTCCAGACTTCGAGAGTTTGGACGGCCTTTTCCTTAGGAAGCGGTGATCGCCCTGTAGAGGCCGGAATGGCCGTAGAGAACGGAGTACGTAGCGATTGATGGATGGGCAGGAAACGGGAACGGTGAAGTGGTTTGACGCGCAGAAGGGCTTCGGCTTCATCGAGCGCGATGAGGGTCGGGGGGACATCTTCGTCCACGCGACCGCTATGGAAGACAACTTTGCCGAACCGCTGCGTGATGGTGAGCGGGTGAGCTTTGAGATCGGGCCGGGCCGTAAGGGGCCGGCAGCACAGAACGTGCGACGCATCGCTTCGTAGAGACCGATTGACCGGACACGAGACCGGGTGGCGTGACGACGTGCCTCTCATTCCATCCGGTCCTGCAGAACGGCGCCCCAACGACCCCTTGGAATCCCTGGAACTGCTTCATCTTCACTCCCTCTCCGAGCGATCCGCTCGAAACGGAATGAGCCGGGCAACGGTGTCTGCACCGCTGCCTATGAATGCTGCATTGGGTGATCTGGGTTCTGTGCCGGGCTGCTGTACTGCGGACAAGTCAGCGTCAGGGTGCGGTGGCGCGGGGAGTGGTCGCCTCTCCCGAAGAGGGCGACTTAGGATAATCGAGCGGGCTACCCTGCTCGAGTTAGGTACACTGGCCCGAAGGCGGCCAGCTGTTTTTGCACAGGAGAAGGTTGGATGAACATATATGTCGGTAATCTGTCGTGGAATACGCGAGAAGAAGACCTGCAGGAAGCTTTTGAAGCTTTCGGCGAGGTCAG
Source organism: Chloroflexota bacterium (assembly GCA_012515125.1). Lineage (GTDB taxonomy): Bacteria > Chloroflexota > Anaerolineae > Promineifilales > Promineifilaceae > JAAYYY01. Next base: position 19,730 of record JAAYYY010000494.1, on the reverse strand, counting down.
CTCCGTCGCGATCATCACCGATCGCGAGACTGGAAAGTCGCGCGGTTTCGGTTTTGTCGAGATGCCCTCGGATAGCGAAGCTCGCGCCGCAATCGCCGCCCTGAATGGCACGGACATGGGTGGGCGTAATCTGACGGTCAACGAGGCTCGCCCGCGTGAAGAGCGCGGCGGTGGTGGTCAGCGCGGCGGTGGTCGCGGTGACTTCGGTCGTCGGGGCCCTTCGTCGGGCCGTCCCGGCGACCGCCGTCGCTAAGGTTGGACGCCGGCCGGTTGGGACGCTTGCCGCCACAATCCGGTCGCATTAATCAGAGTGCCCTGCAGGCCAGACGACCGGGAGCCCTGGCGCTCCTGATAGCTGGCTTACGCCAATTCTGACACAAAGTAGAGCCCCGGGTCTCCTGGGGCTCTTTTCTTTACTTCCGCCGTTTTGCCGGACAGCGGCGTCGCCGGGCCGACTCCTGCCCCTGGGCGAGCACGTCCCCTTATTTCATTGATCTGCAAAAAACTGGTCGCGTTATCGCACCAGAAGTAGGGGATCTCCCCATACGCTGCCGGCCGGTCTTCCGTCATGCTTAGGGAACGATTATCCCGAACCAAGGAGGCAATATGGCCTTGATGAAAGCATTGATGAGCGGGCTTGCCGGTGCGACGGCAGTAACCTTGGTGCACGAGACCGCGCGCCGCAATGTCAACAGCGCCCCTCGAGCCGACATTCTCGGCGTGCGCGCCGTCGAGAACGTGCTCATGGCGGCTAATCAGCAACCCCCTACAGGCGATCAACTGCACCAGATCGCGCTGGCTGCCGATGTGGTCAGCAACACCGCTTACTACAGTCTGGTTGGCGCCGGACGGCCGCGTGGCGGCCTGTTGCGCGGGCTGGTCTTGGGGCTGCTGGCGGGAATCGGCGGTATCACGCTTCCCGGGCCGCTTGGCCTCGGTGAAGCAGCGACCGATCGCCGCCCCGAGACGCAGGTGATGACCGTTGCCTGGTACTTACTTGGCGGCCTCGTGGCAGGCCTTGTCTACCAGTTGTTGACCGGGCGCCGGGCGGAGCCGGCGACAGTGGAGATGATGGCCTAGAGCCGCTCGCCCTGTTCGTTGCTTGGCCTTATGTTATGTGCGCCAGCGCGCTCATCTGTGTTGCTGGCGCGCGACGAAATAGAGCTGCCAGATCCGCAGCTCATCCCACGAATAGTTGCCATTCAGCGCATCGTGGACCGGGCTCAGAAAATCCGGCCCCTTTTCGGCAAAGGCAGCCAGTATGCGGGCCTGATCGGCTTCCTGCAGATCGGATAGCTCTCGAATGCCGTCAAGGCGCAGGATCGCGCCATCTCTTGCTGCCTGCAGCAAATGCCGCAACACCGTATCCTGCCGAGTAGACTCCAGAGCAGCAATCTCCGGGACTGACCGGCCGGCTTTGTACCAATCGAAGATCTGCTTTGTACGACCGGACTTTGCCTTTCGACCGGTTCTGGATCGCTCCTTTCGTTTTTCGACCAGTCCCCGCGCCTGGCAATAGGGCCTGATAATCGCCAGGAATTCTTCGCCGAAGTTCGCCAGCTTGACGCTGCCGACGCCGTGAATGCGTTCCAACGACTGCAGTGACTGGGGAAAATAGGTAGCCATTTCGATGAGCGTCCGGTCGGGAAAGATCGCGTAGGGCGGCACACCATCCGCTTCCGCCAGCTCCAGCCGGCGCTTACGCAGCAGGGCAAACAGCTCTCGGTCATAGGTTGGCTCGCCGGCCGGCACGCGAGGCGCCGTTGTCTGCTTTCTGGACGGCAGGGCGCCGCGTACCGGCTCGCCACGAAAGACGGCGTAGGCCCTTGGGGTAAGCCGCAAGCTGCCGACCTCCATATCCTGTTCCAGCAATCCCTGTTGGATGAACTGCCGGGCCAGATACTGCCATTCCTGCCTGCTAAACTCCTTCCCGATTCCATAGGTAGAAAGGCGATCATGCCTGCGGGACAGAACCCTCTGGGCTCTGGAGCCGCGCAGCACGGCGATGATGTGGCTCATGCCGAACAGCTCGCCCGTCCGCTTCACGCACGAGAGGAACTTCTGCGCCGGGATGGTCAGGTCGTCCAGCTCCTGCTCTTCCACGAGGCAGTTGTCGCAATGGTCACAACGCTCCTGCTCGTACGGCTCGCCGAAGTAGGCGAGCAGCGGGACACGACGGCAGCCATTGGTCTCGGCAAAGGCCAGCATCGCGTCGAGCCGCCAGCGCGCGCCGCGCTGCTCCTCCAGCGATTGCTGCCGGATGAAATAAAGGATCCTCTGTACATCCCGGGTTGAAAAGAGGAGCAGGCATTCGGCCGGTAGCCCGTCGCGCCCGGCCCGGCCGATCTGCTGGTAGTAGCTATCCAGATTCCTGGGCAGGTTGTAGTGCAGGATGAACCGGACGTTGGGTTTGTTGATACCCATGCCGAAGGCAACGGTGGCGACGATGATTGTCTCTTCGGCGTGGGTAAACTGGCGCTGGTGCCGGCGGCGCGTTTCGTCGTCCAGGCCGGCGTGGTAGGGCAGGACGGGCCAGCCCTGCGCCTGTAGCTCGCCGGCCAGCTCGTCAACCTGCCGGCGTGTATTGCAGTAGATAATGCCCGCTTCGCCGCGATGCGCTTCCAGAAAGGCCAACGTCTGGTTGAGCGGCTCGCTTTTCGGCTCGACGCGCAGAAGTAGATTCTTGCGGTTGAAGCTGGCGATGAACTGCCCGGCCTGGGGGATATCCAGCGTCGCCAGAATGTCCTCACGCACCCGCTCGGTCGCCGTCGCCGTCACCGCCAGGCAGGCCACCGCAGGTAGCCGGCGGCGCACCTCGGCCAACTGACGGTACTCCGGCCTGAAATCGTGGCCCCATTCGGAGATACAGTGCGCCTCGTCAATCGCCAGGCAGGCGACGTTGCTTGCTTCCAGCATCGCCAGCACCTCCGGCCGTAGCAGCGTTTCCGGCGCGGCGTACAGCAGCCTGATCTGCCCGTCGAGCACAGCCTGTTTCGTCTGCAGGTACGCCTCGTAGCTGAGCGTGCTGTTGAGGAATGCGGCGGCTACACCTAACTCTCGCAGCTGCTCGACCTGATCCTGCATCAGGGCGATGAGTGGCGAGACGACGACGGTGAGCCCGTTGAAGAGCAGAGCCGGCAGCTGGTAACCGAGGGATTTGCCGCTGCCCGTCGGCATAACCGCCAGCCCGTCCCTGCCTTCCAGGAGGTGCTGAATGATCTCCTCCTGCAATGGCCGGAAGTCGTCATAGCCGAAGACACGCCTGAGTGTGCGACGCGCTTCTTCCATACCTGCCGTGCTGTCTGGGCGAGAATGGCGTCGCCTGGCGCCGTTTTCTGGTTGCCGTTCCCGCACGCCTGTCGCCTGGGAGACGCTCGGGCTGCGCCTTGCCGGAACTGGCAGAATCCAGCCGGAAAGCTGCACGTAGCAGCGCAGCTCGGCATCCGGCTGATCCTCGGGCCGCCACCAGTGTGCGAGCGAGACGCGCAGCAGCGCCCCGGCCGGGATCTCTTCCAGCGGCTCCTGGTAACCGACGAAGGTCAGCGTGCGCCCGCCGGCGGGCGTCGGGTAGCAGTAGCGGATGCGCTTGGCGCTCAAGTCCTGCTGCAGCGGTTGATCGGGACGCCAGAACATGGTGCTGAAAGAGGGGATGCCCCAACGCTCGGCGATATACAGGGCGCCGCTGCTGTTGGGCCGGGCCAGTCCCTCGAACAGGACGGATGGGCCGCCCTCATGCGCGGGCATATACTGCTCGACGAATCCGGCAAGATCGTTGATGGGCGGCAGGCGCACCTTGTCGTGCACGACGATGTTCTCCACATGGGGCGGCGTGACCGGAGGGATCGTATATTCCACGTCCCAGACATCGCCCACGCAATATTCCTGGTTGAACCTGTCGTTGGACGCTGCGTCAGGCGCAATCAGCCGCACGGATTGCCCTTCAAAGGTGATGCCCCCAACGCACGCGCCACTGCCCATGCGCGTCTTGGCCACAATCACGACCTTCATCCGTTCCCCGATTTCCCTACTTCCCGATGAGAGCAGCCGGGCGCTACTCTCCAGGCACGATGTGTTCGACGACTATCTCTTCTTGCTCCGCGAGCCAATCCGCGACGAGCGAACGGTGGCACGCCGCCGCTTCCCGCTCGACACAGAACAGAGCCACCACTCTGGCGTCTGCCGGCAGTGCGTCCCAGAAGACGGCCGGCGTCTGGCGGGCCAGAATCTCGTCCCGAAAAGCGGAGACGAATTGCGCACTGAGCGCATTGCGGGCCCGCTTCGCCGTTTTTGTCTGGGCGTCGGCGGCATACTGCACCTGCCTGACCGCCTCGGTCGGCGCCAGCTCCAGCAGGTGCACGTAACGTATGCCCATTTCGGCCAGGCGGGCCTGTAGCCGCTGGCTATTCGCATAGGCGTACTCCGAACCGCGCACGCCGCGCCGCCGGCGGATGTCCACGAAGGTATCGACCCCCGCCTCCTGCAGCGCCCGGAAGAACGCCTCTTCGGATGCGCCGTAGACGCCGACGGTCACGATCTTACGGTTCATCTTCTTCCTGCTGGTACCGCTTGCGCGAGGTATATTGCAGGTCAAATAGCGTGAGCTGTCCGCCATGCAGCCGCGCCATTACCTCCTGCTGGGTCACTACCTCGTCGTATTCGTCAATGTGTGCGACCGGCAATTCCTCTGCATCCAGGCTCCTGCCGATTAGCTTGCTGCGGTGGCACTGCTCTGGCTTGCCCTCGCTACACATCAGGGCGACGCGCAGACCCTGGCGCTGGGCCTCGCGCAGACGCTCCAGGCCGCGCTGGTAAAAGGGCTGCTCCTGTACCTTCTCGTAATCCACCTTGCCTTCTACGTAACAGGTGGGATCGTCCGGCTGGCCGCCGAGCGTGTCGCCCATGTAGACGTAACGGATACCGGCCTGTTGTAGCTGTTCCGCCAACGGCTGTTTGGAGAACTCGGGCTTGTAGCGGGAGTAGGGGCGGGAACGGATGTCGATCAGATAGGCGATCTCGTATTTCTGCAGGACGGCGATAAAGGAGGAAATGTCCCGCGCCCCATAACCGATGGTGTAAAGTGGTGCTTTGCCCATAGGCCCATTGTACGCGAATTACCCGGCAGGCAAAATCGCCGGACGTACCGGCTGCAGACAAAAGCGTGGGCCGGCGCTAGAATAATCCCCAACCGGATGAGTGAGAGGATCCTGATGACCGACGAGAGCCTGCTTGCCCTGTACGACCGCGCCCTGCGCAGGGAGATCGGCTACAGGCACACCCGCCGCGATGTCGTGAACGGCGTCGTCCGCCACGTCGCCGAGCCACCACGGCTGAACTTCGTGCTCTACAGCGAGCTGGATGAAGAGAGCGCCGACGCGGCTATTGAAGAGCAGATCGCCTTTTTCCGTGAGCTGGGCCAGCCCTTTGAATGGAAAGTCTACGACCACGATAGGCCGGGCGACCTGCGCGATCGATTGCTGGCTCACGGGCTCGTGGCCGACGAGCCGGACACAATCATGGTGCTGGACCTGCAGGCGGCGCCGGAGTCCCTGCTGGCGCCCGTGGAGGCCGACGTGCGCCGGCTGGCAGGCCCCGAGCAGCTTGACGACGTCGTTTCGGTCCTGCGAGGCGTGTACGACGTGCCCTTTGACTGGGTCTACCCGCAGCTAGGCGGCGACATGGCCCGGCCCGATTACCTCAGTATCTACGTGGCCTACGCCGACGAGAGGCCGGTCTCCGCCGCCTGGACTTACTTCTACCCGGACAGCCCCTTCGCCGGTCTGTGGGGCGGCTCGACGCTGCCTGATTACCGCCGCCGGGGGCTGTACAGCGCCCTTCTGGCAACCCGCGTCCAGGAAGCGATCGCGCGGGACAAGCGCTACCTGATTATCGACGCCAGCCACATGAGCCGGCCGATTGTCGCCCGCCATGGCTTTCGCCTCCTGACTATTGCCCACGGCTGCCAGTGGCGCCCTACCCTTGACGCCGACTATGACGCCGCGCCGGCTATGAGTACCGAGAGACCCGCAGATGGACAGCCAGGGTATTGAAGCCTTTCACGACGTACAGCGACTGATTGTGGTCGGCGCCCATGCCGACGACGCCGAGACAATGTGCGGCGGCACGCTGGCCTTGCTGGCCCGCCGCGGGGTACAGATCTTCCTTGTCAACTGCACGCTCGGCGATCTCGGCGCGCAGGATGGCAGCACCCTCCGTCCGGCGCTGGCTGCCACCCGCATGCAGGAGACGGAAGCCGCTGCGCGTATTCTGGGCATCCAGAGCACGTTTACCCTGGGTTATCACGACGGAGAGCTGTTGCCGTCGCTTGAGCTGCGCGCCGAGCTTACCCGGCTCTACCGGATAACGGGCGCCGACACGATGTTCACCTTCGATCCCTACTGGACAGGCCAGATCCACCCTGATCACCGGGCCGCAGGACAGGCGGCGCTCGACGCCTTTATTCCGGCCAAGATGCCCCTCTACCGGCCGGAACAGCTCGCAGCGCCGGGAGCGGCTCTCAGCCGGCTGGAGCGCATCTTCCTCTTTGCCACCGGCGGAGACCCGGATGTGATCGTGGACGTGACGCCCGTGTACGGCGTGAAGATGGAGGCCTGTCTGGCGCACGTTAGCCAGTTCCCGGAAGGCGAGAAGAGCCTGGAGTGGATGCGAGAGCTGGACAGGGACCGGGGCGAGGCCGCCGGCCTGCCCTATGCCGAAGCCTTCCGCCGGGTGGAGGTCTGGTAAGAATTGAGATAGAGCGGCGCGAGCCCGCCTTGTGTCCGGGCTCTCTTTTCGAGTAGCATACGGCTACAGACCTTAACCTTGGAGCCGGCGGTGCGCTCTGCTGCCGGCATGGAGGGTGACGCGATGGCCGACGTGTTGGAAATCTGGGAACAGCCGAGTGCCAGAGAGCTGTACATGATTGTGGGCTGGCGGCAGTGGGCCGATGGTGGTTCCATCAGCTCAAATCTCCCCCAATACCTCATCAATATGACACAAGCACGTCAGATCGGCTCCATCGACTCGGAGGAGTTCTACCTCTTCCAGATCCCGGGAACGCACGAACTGGTCCGGCCGGAGGTGACCTTTCTGGACGGCTTCCCCGACAGGTTGGAGATGCCGGAGAACAAGTTCTTTTACGCGGGTGAAGAGGACCGCGGCGTGATCTTCTTCCTCGGCGACGAGCCGCAGCTACACGTGGAGCGCTACATCGCCGCGCTGCTCGACGCTGCCCAGCAGCTCAACGTCCGCTGTATCATCAGCCTGGCCGGCGTCTATGGCGAGCTGCCCTATGACCGCGAGCGCACCGTCTCGGCAATCTACAGTTTGCCCGAGCTGAAGGAGCGGCTGGACGAGCTGGCGGTCACCTTTTCCGATTATCAGGGTGGGGCAAGCATCAGCTCGGTCTTCTGCCGCCGGGCGATGGAGCGCGAAGTGGCCCACGTCGGTTTCTACGCCTTTGTGCCCACCTACGACTTCACCAACGTGCCGGAAATTGGCAACGCCATCCGCATCGAGAATGACTTCATGGCCTGGCTGGGCGTGATGCGCCGGGTAAACCGTCTGCTCGGTCTGGAGTTCGACCTGGCCGATCTGGAGGAGAAGAGCGAAAAGCTGGTACAGACTGTGGATGCCAAGGTCGCCGAGCTGGACGAGATGGCCCCAGGGCTCGGCGTGCGGGACTACATGCAGCGGCTTTCCGACAGCTTTGACGAACAGCCCTTCGAGCCGCTGGGCAGTGTCTGGGAAGATGAGCTCAGGCGGCTCTTCGACGACGAGGAGTCGTCTGGGTCATAACGGGGGCATCAGCCTTTCTGTCGCCGGCGGGCAACCTCGACGAAGTACTCGATGGCCCTGGGATTGCGCATCGCATCGGGGTTGGCGGCTCTTTCCAGCGGACGTCCCTTGAGCACGCGCCGCACGGGAAGCTCCATCTTTTTCCCACTCAACGTATAGGGGATCTCTGGCACGGCGACAATTTCGTCAGGTACGTGGCGCGGTGAGAGCTGTTCGCGTAGTGCGTCGCGTATCTTCTGCTGCAGCGCATCGTCCAGAACTGCCCCCGTAGCAAGTACGACGAAAAGCGGCATATACGATTCGCCTTCCAGCCCTTCCAGGTCTACCACCAGGCAATCAGTCACCTCGTCCAGCGACTGCACCACGTCGTAGATTTCGCTGGTGCCCATGCGCACGCCGTAGCGGTTGATCGTCGCGTCGGAACGACCGTAAATGACGCAGCCGCCGCGCTCGTTGATCTTGATCCAGTCGCCGTGGCGCCACACGCCGGGATACATCTCAAAGTAGCTTGAAAGGTAGCGGGCATGGCCTTCGTCGTTCCAGAAATAGAGTGGCATCGTGGGCATCGGCTGGGTAATAACCAGCTCGCCCACTTCGCCGGTTACCGGCTGCCCGGCGTCATTCCAGGCCTGCACGCTGGCGCCCAGAGAGCGCGCCTGAATCTCCGCCGCATAGACAGGCTGGGTGCGCACGCCACCGAGGAAACCCGTACACAGGTCGGTGCCGCCGCTGAACGACTCCAGCGCCAGATGGCGGCTGACGTGATCGTAGACCCAGGCAAAGCCGGCCGGGGAGAGAGGCGAGCCGGTGGAGCCGAGCGCGCGGATGCTTTGTAGATCGTGCCGCTCAGCCGGATCGACACCTTCCTTCATACAGGCGTGAATGAAGGCCGCAGAGGTGCCGAAATAGGTAATCCCCAGCTCCTCAGCCATTTTCCACTGCCGGTAGAAGTCGGGATACGCCGGCGCGCCATTATAGACGACGATGCTTGCCCCGCTGAGCAGCCCGCCGACCAGATAGTTCCACATCATCCATCCGGTGCTTGTGTACCAGTAGAAGCGATCTCCGGGCTGCAAGTCCATGTGCAGTACCGTCTCTTTGAGGTGTTCGAGCACGATGCCGCCATGCCCATGTACCAGCGGCTTGGGCAGCCCCGTCGTTCCAGAGGAGTAGAGCACCCACAGCGGATGGTCGAACGGAAGCTGTTCAAAGGCCAGCGGAGTATCCCCGTTGGCTGCGTGTGCTTCGCCATCCCAGAGCCTCGTCGCCCCCATTCCCCGGCGCGCCTCTTCCCCCTCGTAGAGCTGCGGCACCAGGATCGTCTGCTGCAGGCTGGGCAGAGCGGCCTGTAGCTCGCGCACGATAGCCCGGCGGTCGAACGGCTTGCCATTGTAGCGATAGCCATCCACCGCCAGCAGCACTTTCGGCTCGATCTGGCTGAAGCGGTCGAGGACGCTGCGGCTGCCGAAGTCGGGCGAGCAGCTCGACCAGATCGCGCCCAGGCTGGCAGTCGCCAGCAGGCCGACGATCGCCTCGGGGATATTGGGCAGATAGGCCGCCACACGATCGCCCCGCTGCACGCCGAGGTCGCGAAGGAGCGCAGCCAGCGCTGCCGTCTGGCGACGTAGCGACTCATAGTCAAGCTCGACGGCCGGCCCTTCCTCCGGTTGGTAGATAACGGCCGGACCATCCCGCTTCATGCGGGAGAAGATGTTCTCGGCGTAGTTCAGCCGCGCGCCGGGGAACCACTCTGCGCCGGGCATCGTACGCTTTGGCAGAATAGCCTCTGGTCGGGCCGAAGCTGTGACGCCGAAGTAGTCCCAGATGCTCTGCCAGAACGCCTCTATCTGGCTTACTGACCAGGCCCACAGCTCGTCGTAGCTGCCGAACTGCAACCCGCGCTCCCGCGCCAGCCAGTCCATGAAGCGCGTCAGGTTCGCCTCGGCGATGACGTCGTCTGATGGTTGCCAAAGCAGTGTGCCTTCCTCGACGGTAGACATGGTGCGCTCTTCCTCTTCCTTCCTACCGCAACTGGACCGGTGCGGCGATAGACATGCGTCTGCCGGGCTATGCCGGATTGTCTGCTGGATCTGTATCTCGATTATATCCCGTTCTTATGCCCCTGACCCACGCCGGTTACGGCTATCTCTGGTAGCCTGCACAGGCAACGGGACAGCCCGGCCGGACCGTTCCCGGCCACCCGTCTTCTAAACAACACCTACTGCTTATGGAGGAGCCACATGGCTGACGAATTGCGTGGAAAGAAGGTTGCTATTCTGATCGCCCCGAAGGGTACGGAACAGGTCGAGTTTGAGCGGCCGCGGGAGGCAGTCATCAATGCCGGCGGCACAGTTAACGTGATCGGCGAGAAAACGGGCCAGGTCCGGGCGTACAACCACGACCTGGAGCCGGGCGATACATTCACCGTCGATAAGAGCTTCGACGAGGTATCAGCCGATGACTATGACGCGGTGATTGTGCCCGGCGGCACGGTTGGCGCGGATAGGCTGCGCGGAAATGATGCCGCCGTGCGCTTTGTGCGCAGCTTCTTCGAGCAGGGCAAGCCGGTTGCCGCGATCTGCCACGGCCCATGGGTGCTGGTGGAAGCGGCCGTGGTCGAGGGCCGTCGCCTGACCTCTTACCCGACGCTGCAGACAGACATTCGCAACGCCGGCGGAATCTGGCTGGACCAGGAAGTTATCGTGGACAATGGGCTGGTAACCAGTCGCAAGCCGGACGACCTGGACGCGTTCTGCGCGAAGCTGGTCGAGGAGTTTGCCGAGGGTATACACGAGGGTCAGTCCCAGAGCGTGACGGCTGCCCGGTAAGATCGGCGAAGCGCCGTTGCTTCAACTCAGGCCCGGCCGTGGCCCGTCTATCTCGACGCCGCCACCCGGCAACGACCGGGCCGCCGCAGCCCCTCGTCCCGAGATATAGAACCGGGCACAAATTGCGATACATCTCGTCTGCCCGGCGCCGATTTCTCCCCTGAGGCCATTATAATGGCAGGCGAGCAGACGAGATCGATCGATGAAGGAGTACCTGATATGGCAACCGTAGCCAGCCTGTTTGCCGACCAGGCAGAAGCAACCCGCGCTCTTGACGCAATGGCCCACACCCCTTTTGCCGAAGTGAAAACGCGCGTTATCGAGCCTGAACTGGACGACATAGACGGTCTTGACGACCTTGACTCGGTGGTCGGTGGGGGATTTTTTGATCGGGTCCTTGCGCCCTTCGCCGCCAACGAATATCCGGAAATTGACGAGGAAGCGCGCGAGTGGTATGCGCAGGGGCTGCGCCGCGGCGGCACCGTGGTAGTCGCCGTGGTAGACGACGACCGCGCCCCCGAGCTGGAACGCTTCTTCGTGGAGCACGGCGGACGTACGGCGAAGAACGACTGAGTCGCGCGACTCAGGGTCCGCCAGCGATTGCGGTGCGTTGGCCGGCGGCAAGAAACATAAAGGGCGACCGTTGTGGTCGCCCTCTTCTCTATAACGGAGGCCCCAATGGTCTCTCAGGCGCTGTAGCCATCGCTGAACGTATCGATCATCAGCCGGGCGTCGCCGAGGGGGTAGAGGATGGGGCAGGTGGCGCCCCTGGCCACGTATTCCCGGACCTTCGCCTTGGCTTCGTCGGGTGTGCCTGTCGCGGTAATGCGCAGCACCAGCTCGTCGTCCACAAACTGCATCGCTTCCTGGATCTGTTCTTTCGTGGCTGGCCAGCCAAGGATCGACTGGATCCTGCGCACGATCTCGGGATCGACGCCGCTGGCTTTGGCAATGTGCGGCTGTTGGGCCAGGTACTGGGTCAGCAGCATCTTCGCGCCGCGAATCGCCTCATCGCGGTCCTCATGTACGGAGCAGACAATGAGCTGCGGGCGGTCGATGTCGTCGATGCTGCGGCCCGCCTTCTCGGCGCCGCGCTTCAGATGCGCCATCGCCACGTCGTTGTACTCCGGCGGGACGCAGTAGTTCAGCACCGCGCCATCGGCGATCTCACCCGTCAGCTCCATCATCTTGTCGCCCGTCGCGCCGATGTAGATGGGGACGTGCCGCGGCTCACGCCGCCCGTGAATGACGTCCAGCTCGATGCCGTTGACGGTGTGGAACTCGCCGTGGAAGGTGACGTTCTCCATGTTGAGCAGGCGGCGCAACACCTCGACCGTCTCCCGCATGGCCTGCAGTGGCTTGCGCCGGTCGATACCCACGTTGCGCGCCAGCGGGTCCCACCAGGCGCCGATGCCGCAGATGATGCGATTGGGCGCCAGGTCGTCGAGAGTCAGGAAGGTCGAGGCCAGCAGGCCGATATTGCGGGTCCAGTTGTTGATCACCCCGCTGCCGATTTTCACTCGCTCAGTATGGGCGGCATAGGCGGCCATGGGCACGATGGCATCGCGCACCAACCGGCTCTCGGCCTGCCACACGGCGTCAAAGCCTTTCTCTTCGGCGTATTTGGCCAGCTCGATACCCTCGCGCAGTGGGTGGGCATCCTGCAGATAGAGGGCGACACAATCATTGCTCATGGAAAAACCTCCTCGGGTTGGTTGGGTGACTAACAGGCATCATGCCGGGCGGCACGCGGTGCGAAATCGCACTTGCCAAAAGAACTATTTTTACATAACATAAGTGTGGAGAGTCGTTTTGCTCCTGCCAAGAGCAGGTGAAACGAGACTCCACGACCGACGGTGCTCATTGTAACGTGGATCTGCGCCAAAGGGAAGTAACGCTGCCCGCTTCGGTGCACCAGCAGTATTCGTGTGCGCGTAATGGCGGTAAGGAGGGCACTCTGACCCAGCCAGAGCCAGGCGACCCCGCCTCTCGTCCTGTGGGGCAGGCGAGACGCTAGACGAGACGACAATGGAACAAACGCGCGCACGCCTCATCTTCTTCTGGGCCTTTGTGCTGTTCAGCATGGGCCTCATCCTCGTCTTTATCTTGCGCCCGGAGCTGGCCCCCTCGTGGACCGGCTTTGGCGTTTATCAGGCCGAGAACAGCGACCTCCAGCGCACGCGCAATCTCTGGGACTGGGTTCAGCTCCTGCTGCCGCCCCTGATGGTCCTGCTGGGTTTGCTCTGGCTGGCAAACGCCGCGCGGTCGGCCATTCGCGAGGCGTTGGGGCGGGGCATCGCGACCATCCAGGAGACGTCGGAGGCGCGCCGCCGCCAGATGATCCTGGACTCATATCAGGATAGCATGTCCGAGTTTCTGCTCAAGAACGGCCTGCGCACGGCGCCCGCCGATGCAACGGTCCGCAGTGTGGCGCTGGCGCGCACGCTCGCCGTCCTGCGTATCCTGGACGGCGAGGGGCGTGGTCAGGTGCTCCAGTATCTTGCAGACGCGGGCCTGATCGGACACAATCGCATCATCAACCTGCGCGATGCGGACTTCAGCTATGCCCTGTTGGACGGCGCTCAGCTACGCGGCGCCCATCTCTGGCTGGCGGACCTGCACGGCGCCCACCTGCGGCAGGCCGACCTCCGGGGAGCGGACCTCTGGCTGAGCAATCTCTCCAGCGCCGACCTGCGCGAGGCAAATCTGCGCGGCGCCCACCTCGGCGGGGCCAACCTAAGCGGCGCCGATCTGCGTGGCGCCGACCTCACCCATACGAACCTCCGCAAAGCGCGGCTGGACGGCGCCGACCTCCTTGGCGCTCAGGTCACGGCCGAACAGCTCAACCGGACCCAATCACTTCTCCACACGCGCCTGCCCCTGGGGATGGAGCAGATCGAAGAACCGGTGGACGCAGGCGCTACCCCTGCCATATAATCGGCCCCAGAACTCAGCCAACCAGGCGCTTCGTAACCCAGGCCCGGCGTGCCCGCGCCGGTCCGCGCCGCATCAGGAGGTCTCTGTGACGGTTCTCTTCAACAATGTCACTGTGTTCACGAATGACGAACGTGCAGCGGATGGCGGGCTGCTTGCCGGGGCAGCCGTCGCCGTCGATGGCCCGCGAATTGTCGCCGTCGGGTCGCAACAGGAGATCGCGGCGCGCTTTCCCGGCGCCGAGATCGTCGACGGCGGGGGACGGCTGCTCATGCCCGGCTTTGTCAACGCCCACATGCATTTTTACGGCACCTACGCCCGCGGGCTGGCGATGTCCCGGCAAGCGCGCGACTTCGCGCAGATCCTTTCCTGGCTGTGGTGGACGCTGGATAAGGCGCTCGATCTGGACGCCGTATACTACAGCACGCTGCTTCCTGCCATCACCGCCGTGCGCAAAGGGGTGACCGCGGTCATCGACCACCACGCCAGCCCCTACGCCGTCGCCGGCAGCCTGGACCGTATTGAGGAAGCGCTGTCCGTGGTCGGAATGCGCGGCCTGCTCTGCTACGAGGTCTCGGACCGTGACGGCAAGGCCATCCGCGACGCCGGGCTGGCAGAGAACGAGCGCTACATTCGCAAGTCGCAGAAAGCGCGTGCCGACGACCCTCACCACCTTTACGACGGTATGGTCGGCCTGCACGCCAGCTTCACTCTGGACGACGACTCGCTACGCCAGGCTGCCGATCTGGGCGAGCAGCTGGGGCGCGGGCACCACATCCACGTCCTCGAAGGGCCGCTGGACGAGCAGGAGACACAGGCCCGGTACGGTGCCAGCGTCGCCCGGCGCCTCTACGAATTTGGTATCTTCAGCCCGCGCAGCATCGCCGCCCACGGTATCTATCTGGACGAGCAGGGCATGGACCTCGTCGCCGAGCGGGATACGATCGTCGTCCACAACCCCCAGTCGAACATGAACAACGCTGTGGGGCGGGCGGACGTTTTTGCCCTGCTGCAGCGCGGCGTCACCGTGGGCCTCGGCACCGACGGCATGACGCCCGATCTGAAGGTGGACGTGCGCACCGGCTATCTGCTGCACAAACACCACTTGACCGACCCGCGCCCGGGGTGGAACGAGTTCCAGCAGATGACGCTACAGAACAACCCGGCGATCTACCGCCGTCTGACCGGACAGATGATTGGCCGGATTGCGCCGGATTATCTGGCTGATTTCATCCTCGTAGACTATTATCCCCCCACGCCGCTGGACGGCGGCAACCTTTGGGGCCATTTCCTCTACGGCATTGCCGATGCGCCAGTTTACATGACGGTGATCAACGGCAAGGTGGTGATGCAGGAGGGACAGCTGCCGGGGCTGGAAGCCGCCGGACTGGACGAGCGAGAGCTGTCGGAGGCGTCGCAAAAGGTCGCCCGTGGCGTCTGGGATCGCTTCCGCGAGCTAAGCGACTGAGTGCAGGAGTTGACGATGACATTGTGGCAACATTACTACTATCCTGAAACCGTCGAGGAAGCGCTGGAGCGGCTGCGCGCTCACGATGGCAATGCGCGCATTATCGGCGGAGGCACCGACCTGCTGCTGGAGATGCAGCAGGGGCGCAAACCGGCGGTCGAAGCCCTGATCGACGTGACGGCTATTCCGTCGCTGCACACGTTGCAGCTCGAAAACGACATCGTGGAGATCGGCGCAGCAGTCACGCACACGGAGATCGTGAAGGCGCCCTTCATGGCCCAGCATGCCACCTGTCTGGTGGAGAGCTGCGGCGTCATCGGCGGGCCGCAGGTGCGCAACGTCGCTACGCTGGGCGGCAACGTGGCCCACGCCCTCCCGGCCGCCGACGGCACGACGGCCCTGGTCGTGCTCGACGCCGAAGTAGAGGTGGCGGGCCGCTTCGGCCGTCAATGGCAGCCAATCCTCAGCCTGTTCAAAGGGCCGGGCATCTCGGCCATCGACCACAGCCGGGAGATGATCACCCGCTTCCGCTTTGGCGCGGCAGCCCCTAACACGGGTTCGGCTTTCAAGCGCATCATGCGTCCCCAGGGCGTGTCCCTGCCCATCCTCGCCTGTGCGGTCTGGGTCAGGGTTGCCCCGGGCCAGGATCACGGCTCGCCCGACGCGGCCGTGATCGAGGAAGCACGGATCTGTATCGGGCCGGTGCGCCCGGTGCCGACTCGCGCCCGGCAGGCAGAGAGGGCGCTGGCAGGCCACTCGCTCGCCGGCGGGCTGGAGCGAGCCATCGCCGGAGCCCAGTCTGAGTTTTCGCCCCGCACCAGCAAACACCGGGCGACGGCGGAGTATCGTGTCGAAATGATCGCCGTCCTGCTGCAGCGCGCGCTTCCCCTGGCGGTGCGCCGGGCGCTGACCGGAATCGCCGAGCCGGAAGGCATCGGCCTGTAGTCAACCGAAGAATCCATGGGCCGGGCCGTGTATCGGCCCGGTTTTTGTCTGGAGGAATTTCATGTCCTTGTTACGCATCACCGTGAACGGTCAGGAGATCGAGCGCGAGGTCCGCGACAGCCGCTATCTGGCCGAGTTTTTGCGTTACGACCTGGGCCTGACCGGGACGAAGATCGGCTGCAACGAGGCCGAATGTGGGGCGTGCACCGTACTCGTGGACGGCGTGCCCGTCGATTCTTGCGTTTATCCGGTGTGGAAAGCTCAGGGCCGGCGCGTGGAGACCATCGAAGGGATGGCGGCTGCATCCCGAGCGGCACTGCCGCCCCGGCCCAGCGTCGCCCGCCGCACGTCGGCCTACCGGGAGGAAGAACTCGACCGCCTGCATCCACTGCAGCTCGAGTTTGTGCGCCACGGCGCCGTACAATGCGGCTTCTGCATCCCGGGCATGATCATGACCGCGCGCGCCCTGCTCGACGCCAACCCTGATCCCAGCGAAGCCGACATCCGTGTGGCGCTTAAGGACACGTTCTGCCGTTGCGCCGGCTATCCGACGATTACCCGTGCTATCCAGTCCGCCGCAGCCATTCTGCGCGGCGAACCCCCGCTCCCGGTGACGATTCCCGAGAGCAACCAACCGCTGAATGTGGTTGGCACGAACGTCATCCGCCCGGAAGCCGTGGCCAAAGTAACCGGCGAAGCCATTTACACCGACGATATCGCCTTCCCTGACCAGCTCTACGGGCGCACACTGCGCGCCACCTACCCCCACGCGCGCATCCGCTCAATTGACACTAGCCGGGCCCGCGCGCTGGAGGGTGTGGTCGCCGTGCTCACCGCCGAGGGCGTGCCCGGTCGCCTCAACCATGGCCTCGTCTACCAGGACTGGCCGGCGCTGGCCCGCGACAAGGTGCGCTATATCGGCGACGCGGTGGCCATCGTCGCCGCCGAACGCCCGGAGATCGCCCAGCAGGCGCTGGACCTCATCGGCGTCAGCTACGAGCCAATCGACGTGGTCGATGGCCCGGAGTTCGCCATGGCTTCCAACGCGCCGCTCGTCCACGAGGAATGGGAAAAGGGCAACACGATCAAACACATCAAGGTCCGTCATGGCGACGTGGCGGAAGGCTTTGCCCGCGCCGACGTGGTCGTCGAGCGCACCTACTATACGGCGACGACCGAACACGCTTTTATGGAGCCAGAATGCGCCATTGGCGTGCCCGCGGGCTACGACGCCGAGCACGAGAAGCTGACCATTTACGTCGGCTCGCAGATTCCCTATGCCGACCGCAACCAGGTGGCGGCTGCCCTCGGCATTCCCGAGCGGGCCGTGCGCATAGTCAGCCCGCTCGTCGGCGGGGGCTTTGGCGGCAAAGAAGATATCGCCGCGCAGATTCACGTCGCCATGCTGGCGCAGGCCACCGGCCGGCCGGTGAAGATGCTCTACAGCCGCCAGGAATCGCTGCGCGTCCACCCCAAGCGCCACGCCACGGTCATCCGCATGAAGATGGGCGCGACGAAAGAGGGCGATCTGGTCGCCGTGCGGGCCGAGCTGTACGGGGATGGGGGTGCCTACGCCAGCCTCAGCGATAAGGTGATGACGCGGGCCACAACCCATGCTACCGGCCCCTACGTCTTCCCGCACGCGAAGATCGACTGCTATGCCAACTACACCAACAACCCGCCCAGCGGCGCCTTCCGGGGCTTTGGCGTCACCCAGTCGGCCTTCGCCGTGGAGCAGACGATTGACATGCTTGCCGAGAAGCTGGGTATGGACCCGCTGGCTTTCCGCCGGCGCAACGCCATGCGCACCGGCTCGGCGACGGCGACCGGACAGCTACTGACGGAGAGCGTCGGTCTGCTGCAGACGATAGACATCGTCGAGGAGCAGATCTGGCGTGTGAGCCGGGAGGAGCCGCCGGTAGCAGATAACCCGTTTGCCCGGCTGAGCGAGCGCCCGCCGGTCAACGAAATACTCTGGCGCGACGGCAACAAGGTCTATGCCTGGGGCGTCGCCAGCGCCTATAAGAATACCGGCCTCGGCGGCGGCGCTCCGGACAAGTCGGCGGCCATCGTCGAGGTTTACCCCGACGGCACGGCCGAAGTGCGCACCAGCGCCGCAGAGATCGGGCAGGGGCTCGTGACCATCCTCGCCCAGACGACGGCTGAAGAGCTGGGGCTGCCCTACCAGCGGGTGCGCGTGCTCCTCTCCGACACCGACCTGACGCCGGACGGCGGGCCCACGACCGCTAGCCGGCAAACATACGTCACCGGCAATGCGGCGCGTATGGCTGCCGGCGCGATGCGCGAGGCGCTGGTTACCGTCGTCGCCGAGGATTTCGACATGCCGCCCGAACAGGTCCGCTTTGAGGAAGGTCTGGTGCGGGCCAACGGCCACGAGATCACCTTTGGCGAGGCGGTGCAGCGCCTGGTAGACGAGGGACGCGAGCCACGCGTCTACTACGAATACATGGCGCCGCGCACCCAGCCGCTGGGCACCGGTGGCGACATGCATTTTGCCTTCAGCTTCGCCACACAGGCGGCGCTCGTCGAGGTGGACCTCTCTACCGGCGAGGTACACGTTCTGCGCATCATTGTCGCCAACGACGTCGGCAAGGCCTTCAACCCCATTGGCCTGCAAGGGCAGGTAGAAGGCGGCATCATGATGGGGCTGGGCAACGCCCTGACCGAGGAGTTCATCGTGGAGAAGGGAATCCCCTTCACCGACGTGCTGGCCCGCTACAAGATGCCCAGCATCAAGCACACGCCGCGTATCGACTCGATCATCGTCGAGGAGCCGGCTGCCGATGGCCCTTACGGAGCGAAGGGAGTGGGCGAGCTGTCGTCCATTCCGACGACGCCGGCTATCTGCAATGCCATCTACAACGCCACCGGTGTGCGCGTCTTCCGCCTGCCGGTTGACCAGGATGCGCTGCTCCTGGCGATGAAACAGGGGCGAGATAGCTGTCCCTGATGGCGACAACCGCCCCTGATCTGTAGAAAAAAAGACTGCCCCCGGAGTACCTCCTCCGGGGGCGGCTGCTTTCATGGAATCTGAGCCTCAGCCCAGGCTCAAACTGCCTTCTGCTTCGCCTTCGTACCACTCAATCTCGATTTCGAGACTGCGCTGGGTCCGCCGTTTCTTGGCCTCTTCTTCTACCTTGACCTCCAGAACGACGTTGTTCGGGATCGACACGGTCAGTTCCTCGGCCCCTTTACGCAGGATCACCTGGTTGGAATCCAGCCGGTCGGCCAGGTCCCGAAGAAAGGCGGCGACGCTTTTCAGGCTTTGGGGCTCTTCACTGGCGAACAGGATGACTTCTTTGCTCACGGCAATCTCCTTTTCTCCAAGCAGCCGACAATGACCGGCTGCTGCCTCTCTCTATACTCCCATACGTGTATCGCCCGCCAGAGTTGCGCCGGAACGGCCGTGCGGCCTCCCTGGTATGCCGGTCCAGGCGTTCTGCTTGCACCCATAGGGCGGCATGGACCATAATGCGCTTGTGTCCACGGGAAGCCAGATTATCAAGAACTGGACCGGCCTCGCCTTCCTTCTCATTCTCGTCGTGGGAGCATTCCTCCGCTTTGCCTGGCTGGGAACCGTGCGCCATGGCTACGACAACGCCTACCAGATCTACGACGCGGTGCGCCTGCTGGACGGCGGCGAGTGGCTGCTGATCGGCCAGCCGTCCTCGGTATTCCTCGACAACCCGCCGCTGATGGCCTACCTGCAGAGCATCGCGCTGCTTGTCTGGCGCTCGCCC
>JAAYYY010000493.1 GCA_012515125.1 Chloroflexota bacterium | reverse complement strand
TATTTCACGGCCGGGCCGATCGATTATTTGCTGGCGGGCGTTGTGGCCGCGATCCTGTCGGTCATTGCCGGCCTGCTGGTGCCGCGTCTGGGCTTTTTTGTCATCTTTCTGGCGCCCGCGGCCGGCACGATTATCGGCCGGCTGGCTTTTCGCGCGGGGCGGCGGCGCCACGGGCGTTGGCTGCCCCATCTCGTCGGCGCGATGGTCGTCATTGGCGGGCTCGTGCCGGTCCTGCCCTACTTGCTAAATCTCCAGCTCGGCGCATTGCTCTGGCCGGGCCTCTACGTCTTTCTGGCGACCGGCGCCGCCTTCTATCAGGTACGCTGAGAAATTAGCGCAAATACTGCCCATTCCATAAGGCCTACTCCGTAGGGACGTAAGAAGACGCGATGCTTACCGAACTGACAATCCGCGATTTTGCCATCATCGACGAGCTGACGTTGTCTCTGTCGCCGGGCTTTACCGTGCTGACGGGAGAGACGGGCGCGGGCAAGTCGATCATCCTCGACGCTGTGATGTTGTTGCTTGGCGGGCGCGCCGACACGACGATGGTCCGAGCCGGCGCCGACGCGGCCTACGTCGAAGGGTTGTTCGAGCTGCCGGCGCACCTGCAGGAGCACGTGCACCGGCTTCTGGCTGAAGAGGAAATCGAGATCGACGATCCGACGACGCTGCACCTGGCCCGAGAGGTCAGGCTCAGCGGGCGGAACATCTGCCGCGTTAACGGCCGGGCCGTCACCCTCAACTTCCTGCGCGAGGTGGCCGAAGACCTGGTGGATATTCACGGGCAGGGCGAGCACCTTTCCCTTCTGCGGCCCCGCGCCCATCTGCCCCTGCTCGACGCCTACGGCGGGCTGGCTGCCGAGCGCCGCGAGCTGGGCGGCGAGGTAACCGCGCTGCGCCGGCTGCAGAACGAGCTGGCGGCCCTGCGCCGCGACGCCCGCGAGCTGGCCAAACGCCAGGATATGCTTGAGTTCCAGATTGGCGAGATTGACGCCGCCAACCTGCAGCCCGGCGAAGAGGACGACCTGCGCGCTGAGCGCGCCCGCCTGTCCAACGTCGAGCAATTGATGGAGGTGACGAGCGAGGCGCTCGTGCTCCTGCTGGGCGTGGACGACGACGAGGCGCCGGCGGCAGCCGACCTGTTGAGCAACGCCGAGCGCGCCCTGTCCCAGCTTGCCCGGCTCGACCCGACGAAGGAGACGTGGCTGGAGAAGCTGCAGGGGCTGATTTCGGAGTTCGCCGACCTTTCGGCCGAGCTGCGCGATTACCAGGACGAGCTGGAGTTCAACCCCGGCCGGCTGAACTTCATCGAGGAGCGGCTGGAGCTGATCGGCCGGCTGAAGCGCAAGTACGGCGACGACATCGAGGCGGTCCTGGCCTGGCGCGACGAGGCTGCGGCGGAGCTGCATTCGATCACGCACAGCGAGGAACGGGCCGAGGAGCTGGAAGGGCTCATCGAGCAGGGGCTGCGCAAGGTCGGCGCGATGGCCCAGGCCCTCTCCCAGCGCCGCCAGGAAGCAGCCCAGAGGCTTGCTGCCGCCGTCGAGCGCGAGCTGGCCGATCTGCGGATGGAAGGGGCCCGCTTTGCCGTGGACTTTTCCCATACTCCCGACGAAAACGGCGCTTACGTCGGCGACGAGCGGCTGGCCTTTGACGCGTCTGGCATCGACCAGGTGGAGTTCCTGATCTCCACCAACCCCGGCGAGCCGCTGAAGCCGATGGCCCGCGTCGCCAGCGGCGGCGAGACGGCGCGGCTGATGCTGGCGCTGAAGACTGCGCTCGCCCAGGTAGACGCGACGCCCACGCTCATCTTCGACGAGATTGACCAGGGCATTGGCGGGCGCGTCGGCGGCGTCGTCGGGCGCAAGCTGTGGGGGCTGGCGGCGCACGGCAACCACCAGGTCGTCGTCGTCACCCATCTGCCGCAGCTCGCCGGCTATGGCGACGCCCACTACCACGTCAGCAAGGTCGCCAGCGACGGGCGCACCATCACGGCCGTGACCCGGCTGGACGGCGGCACGCGCGTGATGGAGCTGGCGGCGATGCTCGGCACGCAGGACGATACGGCCCGCAGCGGCGCGGAGTCGATATTGGAGCAGGCCGAGGCTGCCAAGCAACATTGAGGAGGCGCGTATGAAGCCAGAGCTGCTGGAGCTGATCTGCTGCCCGGGCTGCGGCGGCGCCCTTCTCCTCTCGGTCGAGGAGGAGTGCGACGGAGAAGTCGAAGCCGGCGTGCTCGCCTGCTCCGGCTGCGAGCAGCAGTATCCGGTCAAGCAGGGCATGCCCTACCTCTATGCGGACGACGAGAGATGGGCGCCCAAGGCGCGTGAGGCAGCCGGCTGGGTCAGCCTGCACCAGGAGATGGGCATCTACGAACAGGGTGAGGACGCAGTAGACCTGCAGATCCCCTATTATCCCGAAGAGCCGTGGACACGCGTCGCGCCGGGCTTCGACATGGCGCTGGAGGCCCTGGCGCTGGACGGCACGGAGACGATCCTCGACCTGGGCGCCGGGCGCGGCTGGGCAGCCAAGTATTTTGCGCTGCGCGGCTGCCGGGCAGTGGCCCTCGACGTGACCGACGACGCCAACGTCGGCCTCGGCCGGGGGCGCGTGCTCATGCGCCACGCCCAGACCTATTTCGACCGGATCATCGGCGACGGGGAGCAATTGCCCTTTCGTCCGGGCAGCTTTGACGCCGTCTTCTGCGCGGCGGCGCTGCACCATACGTCCGAGCTGGCCCTTTTCCTGCGCAACGTGGCTACGGTCCTCCGGCCGGGCGGCGTTCTCTGCGCGATTAACGAGCCGGCGATCAGCGTCCTGATCGACGAGCGCACGGCGTTGAAGGATAGCAGCGACGAGATTCGCCACGGCATCAACGAAAGGCGACCGGACCTCCTGGACTATTTCGCCGCGCTGCAGGAGGCAGGCTTCGAGGTGGAAACGGCTTCGTCGCCTCCCCTCGCCGCCATGTCGCTCGAAGGGCTGCGCGCCCACGCCAGCGACAAGGGGCTGCTGTGGGGCTGGCCCGCGCTGCGTGCGCCGCTGCGGGGACTCAGGCAGGCAAGCCGTTATTTCGGCCTGCGGGCCTACGCGCTCGCGCGGCGGGGCAACCTCCGGCTCGACCCGCCGCCCACCGCGCAGACAGAGCGGCAGCGCATCGAGCAGTCGCTGTTGCTCTGGCTGGGCGGCGAGCTGTTTCTGCTGGCGAGGAAGCGGTAAAACGCCGGGGAGGGGTTTGGGAGAGCCGGCGGCGCGCTCAGGAAAGCGCGGCTACGCGAGCCATCGCGCGACATGCTGAAACTCACCCGCCTGACGCTTGACGCGCGCAGGTCGTCTCGGCTAGACTGTCTTCTGTTGTCTGTCCATCCCCAACCAGGAGGCGCCTATGGTGAGCCATCAGCCTGACTCCAACTTATCCCTTCTGCCGGCCCTCCTGTCTGGACGGATGCGCTAAGCGCTTTTGCATTCCCCGCGTCGATAGACAAGTGCATAGCAACCATCTGGCTGGCGGCAGGTGTGCCGGCGCGTCAAGCGATCGTGCCTAGAAACCTTGCTTAAGGAGAACAGCTGATGGACCTTGTTTTCGCAACTGTCCTGTCCAGGGACGAAAAAGGCTGCACCATTCGTTATCTTGCGGGCGACCAGACGCCTGTGTGGGTTCCCTACTCGGCGGCAGTAACGGAACATATCTACATCCGCCGCCGCGAACTCGTCGCCGTTAACCGCGCGACAGAGCCGCCGCAGATCGTCTGGCGCTGGATTCGCGCCGAGGTACTCGAGCTGCGCGGCGATCGTGTCGTCGCCGGCGCGCACGGCCTCTGCGCGGAGATGACGCCGCGCAACCCGGCGCTCCCCCTGAAAAAGGGCGACGAGGTGTGGGTCGGCGGCTATGGTGGGGAGAAGTATATCGAGGATCTCGTGCGTGGGGACGGCCCAGCGGACCCCGAGGGGCTTGCCGCGGTAGCCTTCCCGCTCATCGAGGCCCGGTATGAGGCTCACGGGAGTGCCGCCCGAAGCTGACCGTCTCTACACCGGAATAACAGCGTGATCAAAAAGGGCCGTGTCCAGGAGGCACGGCCCTTTGTCCGGTCGCTCGCTAGGGTTGGGCCGTCGTCTCCACTCCGGTAAAGTAGTCGATGGCGGCCTGAAGCTGCGTGTCCTCAATGGGCTCGCCCACGCCCGGCAGCGGCACGACTTCTTCCGGCTCCAGCCCGGCTTCACTCACCCAGTTGCCATCGGGCGTCAGCCAGCGGGCCACCGTAATGCGCACGCCGCCGCCGTTGCTCAGGGCGTGCCACGTCTGTACAGTGCCTTTGCCGTAGCTTGTCGCGCCAATCAGTATCGCCCGCCCCCGGTCGCGCAGCGCGCCCGCCAGCACCTCCGATGCGCTGGCGCTGCCCTCGTCGATGAGCACGACCATGTCAATTTCCTCGCCTGCCTCGCCGTCGGTGGAGCGGTAGACCCGCTCCTCGCCGCTGCCAAAGCGCTCCACGAGGACAATGCCCTCGTTCAGGAAGGCGTCGGCGACATCCAACGCCGGCTCCAGCCCGCCGCCGGGGTTGCCGCGCAGGTCGAGGATCAGGCCCTTCGGCTCCTGGGCCAGCAGCTCGTCGAGGATGGCGTCCAGCTCCTCGGCGGTGCGGTTGGCGAAGCTGCTCAGCCGGACGTAGGCCACGCCTTCCTCCAGCATCTCGCCGCGCACGCTGGGCACCTCAAAGACGTCGCGCGTCACGCTGACCTCAAACGTTTCGCCTTCGCGCTCGATGAGCAGCAGGACGTCGGTCCCGGCAGGCCCGCGAATCAGGCTCGCCGCCACGTCCAGCCCCAGGCCGGTCAGCTCGACGCCATCCGCCGCCAGCAGCACGTCGCCCGCCTGCAGACCCGCCCGCCCGGCCGGAGAGCCCTCGAAGGGCGAGACGACCGTGATGCGCCCTTCTACCTCTTCGACGAGCACGCCGATCCCTTCCATCTCCCCTTCCATCGCGGAGCGGGCGGCTGCCTCGGCGTCGGGCGGCAAATAGCGCGTGTGGGGATCGCCCAGTGTGGCCAGCATGCCTTCGATGGCCCCCTGCACCGTCGCTTCCTGATCTATTGGCTGGTCATAATAGTGCTCGTTGATCAGGTTCCAGGTCTCAAAGAGGGGGGCCAGCGCTTCCTGGTCGTCCGCGCTCAGAGCCGGCGTTGCCAGACCCAGCTCGGCGAGAGGCCAGCCGCTCTGTCCCATCCAGTAACCGGCGGCGAGAAGGGCGGCGGAATAGAAGACAAATAGAATTGCAAAGAGGTTGTTTCTGTTCATTACTGCTCCAGGTCAGCCGTTAGCGATCAGCCTCTGGCTAATGGCTACAGACTAACCTACTGCCGTTAGCGTTGTGTTGACGTAGGCTGAACAGCCGTTAAACGTGGGACGCCCTGGTTTGAGGGCTTTCCCGGCTGTGTTAGAATGAAACCATCATCGGTCGCCGGAGTCGGGCCTGGTGCAGAAGCCCGGCTCAGCGCGAGGAAGTGGGTAGTGCTGGATCTCGCCATCGTCATCGTCAACTATAACGTATCAGCGCTGCTTCGCCGCTGCCTGCAATCTGTTTTTGCGAGCGTGGGCGACATCAGCTTCGACGTCTGCGTCGTTGATAACGCCTCGCCCGACGACAGCGTGCAGATGGTCTGCGACGAGTTTCCCCAGGTTTTGCTCATCGCCAACAGCGCCAACGTCGGCTACCCGGCGGCGAACAACCAGGGGCTGCGCGCCCTGCGGGCGGAGGACGAAGACGGCCCGCGCTACGTCCTGCTGCTCAACCCGGACACCGAGCTTCCTCCCGACGCTCTGGCAACGTTCGTCGCCTACATGGACGAGCACCCGTCGGTGGGCATCGTCGGGCCGCGGCTGGTGCTGCCCGATGGCTCGCTCGACCTTGCCTGCCGGCGCGGCTTCGACTCGATGAACGCTCTATTCTACCGCATGATCGGCCTCAGCCGCCTCTTTCCGCGCTCGCCGCGCTTCGCCCGTTATAATATGACCTACCTGGACGAGCACGAGCTGGCGGAGGTCGATTCCGTCGTCGGCGCGTTTATGATGGTCCGGGGCGACGCCCTGCGCGAGGTCGGCCTGCTGGACGACCGCTTCTGGATGTACGGCGAAGACCTGGATTGGGCCAAGCGGATCAAAGACCGCGGCTGGAAAGTGATCTATAATCCGGCAGTAACCGTCCTGCACGTCAAGCGCGCCTCCAGCCGCCAGAACAGGGCGCGCAGCGAGCTTGAGTTTTACCGGGCCATGTTGATCTTTTACTACAAACATTACCGCCAGAGCACGCCGTTCTGGCTGCACGCCCTCGTCCTGCTCGGCATTGCCCTGAAGGGCGGGCGGGCGCTCTGGCCCGACGTGCTCGCCGGCCCGAAGCTGCTGGAGCGCCCCGGCTTCGGCAAGCAGGCGGACGTGGCTGCGCGCGCGGCAGCCGCATCCTGACGATGAAGACACAACAGGTCAAGAACATCTACGCGGTGACGCTGATCCTGCTGGACGCGCTGCTTGTCGGCGTGGCCTTCATCCTCGCCTACGAGCTGCGCGTGAGCATCCCGTGGCCCGCCCCGGTCGAGAACCTGGCTCCGCTGAGCAGCTATCTCGGCCTCATCGGCCTGCAGATGGTCACGACGGTTGCCGTGCTGATGTTCAACCGCCAGTACGTGGTGCCGCGAACCGTCTCCCGTGTTGACCAGTTCTATTCCGTCACCGCCAGCGTCACCCTGGCGACTATCTTCTCAGTCGCCATTCTCGCCTTCATCTTCAAGGGCACGCAGCTGGAGGTTGACTATCCGCGCGTCATGGTCCTCTACGGCTGGCTCCTGAGCATCATCCTCGTCGTCTTCGGCCGGACCGTGCACCAGATGATCCGCTACGAGCTGCGCGAGCGGGGCATCGGCAAGGACCGGCTGGTGGTCGTCGGCACAGGCGACGTGGCCCGCATCATCACCCAGCGCATCCAGTGGTCGCCGCAGCTTGGTTACGAGCTGCTGGGCATCATCGCCGACGATGCCGCCAATAACGGCTCCTTCCTGGGCCTGCCGATCCTGGGGACCGAGGAAGACCTGCCGGCGCTGATCGAAAAGCTGGACATTGACGAGGTGATCATCGCCATCCCGGAGAAGGGCCACCGCGAGGTCGTCAACGTGCTCTCCTACTGCGAGCGCGGGCGCGTCTCCATCAAGGTCTTCCCCGACATCTTCCAGTTTGTATCCTCCGAGGCGGGCATCGACGACCTGGGCGGCCTGCCGCTGCTCACCGTGCGCAACTACGCCCTGCGCGGCTACATGCTGATCATCAAGCGGCTCATGGATATCCTCGGCGCCGCCTTCGGCCTGATCGTCGCCGCGCCGATCATGCTGCTCGTCGCCATTGCCATCAAGCTGGAATCGCCCGGCCCGGCCTTTTTCATACAGGAGCGGATGGGCCTCGACGGCCGGCCGTTCAAGATGATCAAGTTCCGTTCCATGCGCAACGACGCGGAGCGCGACGGCCCCGGCTGGACCGTTGCCGGCGATCCGCGCCAGACGAAGCTCGGCAAGCTGCTGCGCCGGGTGGACATCGACGAGCTGCCGAACCTGATCAACGTCCTTCTCGGCGAGATGAGCCTCGTCGGCCCGCGGCCGGAACAGCCTTATTACGTCGAGGAGTTTCGCCGGACCGTCCCGCGCTACATGGACCGCCACCGTGAGAAGGCCGGGATGACCGGCTGGGCGCAGGTCAACGGTCTGCGCGGCGATACCTCGATTGTCGAGCGCACGAAGTACGACCTCTGGTATACGGAGAACTGGTCGCCGCTGCTGGACATCAAGATTATCCTGCGCACTATCTGGCAGATCGTGGGCCGGCTGCTGCGCCGCAGGCAGGGAGAGCAGGATAGCGGGCCGGTCCTGCTGGCGGAGCCCGACGAGAGCCTCCGCGCCGAGTTCCCGGCCGAGACAACGCCGACCGCCAACGGGCAGGAAGCCACGGAAGAGATCGCCAGAAGCGAGAGCTGAGCCGTTTTTGAACTGTGATTTATGTGATTACCTATGATTAACTATGATTTCGAAGCGCGGTGGCGGCGGGGTTGAAAACCCGCCCTACGTGATGACGCCGGCCAATCATAGGCAATCAGGTTAATCAGAGTTCAAAAGGATGACGGTGGCCTGCGGGCTGGAAGCTGCCTGCCAGAATGGCAGGCGCGATCCATAAGAGATGCTTTTATTTGACGCACTTTTCCCCTCATGTTATCATACGGGACGGACATAGTTAGCACTCTTCCGCGAAGAGTGCTAATTTTGTAAGTCCGCCAATCACAGAGTACCGGGCTGGACCAAAATGATCGACAATTTGACCGAAAGACAAGAGTATATTCTGGGTCTCGTGGTCCGCTCCTATATCGAGACAGGCCAGCCGGTCGGCTCCAAGACGCTGGTCGAGCAGTTCAATCTCGACGTCAGCTCGGCCACGGTGCGCAACGAGCTGGCGGTTCTCGACGAGTTGGGCTATCTGGCCCAGCTACACACTTCGGCGGGACGCATCCCCACCGAGGGCGGCTATCGCTACTTCGTGCAGCGGCTGCTCGGCGAATTCGAGCTGCCTGTGCGCGAGCAGCAGATGATCCGCCACCAATTCCACCAGGCGCGGCTGGACCTGGAGCAGTGGATGCGGCTGGCGGCGGCGGTGCTTGCCCGCACCTCGCAGGGGGCCGGCGTCATCACCTCGCCGCGCCCGCGCCCGAATCGCTTCAAGCACGTCGAGCTGATCTCCACACAGGGGCGGCTCGTGCTGATGATCCTAGTGCTCTATGGCGGCGACGTGAAGCAGCAGATGCTCACGCTCGCCGAGCCGCTGGACCAGGAGCGGCTGAGCGCCGCCGCCGAGCGGCTCAACCGCGCGTTTGACGGCCGTTCGGCGGCCGAAATGCAGGCGCGTACGGGCCAGTTCGAGGGCCAGGACCTGGAGATGGACTTGGCGCGACTCGTCATCGACACCATCCGCACGGCCGACGCGCGCGACTTCAGCGAGATTTACCGGGACGGCGTGGCCAATCTGCTCGACGACGTGGGTACCCGGCAGGCGGTGCGCGTGCTCGAAGAGCGCACGCTGCTCGCCGACGTGCTCTCCCAGGTCACCGAGCCGGCAGCGACCGGCGTGCAGGTGATCATTGGCGGCGAGGGGCGCTGGGAAGAGCTGAAGGATTGCGCCATCATCGTCAGCCGCTATGGGGCCGAGGAAGAGCTGAGCGGCACCCTG
The DNA here is from genome assembly GCA_012515125.1 of Chloroflexota bacterium. Taxonomy (GTDB): domain Bacteria; phylum Chloroflexota; class Anaerolineae; order Promineifilales; family Promineifilaceae; genus JAAYYY01. The sequence continues at coordinate 5,892 of JAAYYY010000493.1, read as the reverse complement.
GCGGTGCTGGGGCCTACCCGCATGCCCTACGGGCGCAACATCTCGGCGGTGCGCTACGTGGCCGACATCATGAGCAGTTTCATCTTCGACTACTATCTGGACAGACCTCCGCTGGGCGACAACCCCGGCGATGATAACCAAGGAAGAATCCGTGACTGAGCCTAACGAACATCCCGACGAACAACCAGAAATCGTGGACGCGGAAGCGACCGAACAGCCAACCAACGGCGAAGGGCCGGGTGTGGAGGCGGCTGAAGAGCCGGCGGTCGAGCTGACGCCGGAAGAAAAGCTGGCCGCAGCCGAGGCCCGCGCCGCCGAATACCTGGACGGCTGGCAGCGCGAGCGCGCCGAGTTCGCCAACGCCCGCAAGCGGCTGGAGCGCAGCCGCGCCGAAGCGCGCCAGAACGCGACTATCGAGTTGATCACCAACCTGTTACCGATCCTCGACGATTTTGAGCGGGCGCTGGACAACGTACCCGAATCGCTTGCCGGCGACGAGTGGGTGGACGGCGTCAACCTCATCTACCGCAAGCTGCTCGCCATTCTTGAGCGCGAGAACATCGAGCGGATCCCCAGCGTGGGCGAGCCGTTCGATCCCAATTATCACGAAGCGGTGATGCAGGAAGAGTCGGACGAATTTGAGAGCGGTATCGTCGTACGCGAACTGCAGAGCGGCTACCGGCTTGAGAACCGTGTCATCCGGCCGTCGATGGTCGTGGTGGCGGCATAGCTTTAGAGAGAGGAAGATGGGCAAAATCCTGGGCATTGATCTGGGCACGACCAACTCGGTTGTGGCTGTGATGGAAGGCGGCGAGCCGGTCGTGATTACCAGCTCGGAAGGCGGGCGGCTGTTCCCCTCTGTGGTCGCCGTGAACCCCAAGAACGGCGAGCGGATGGTCGGGCAGGTCGCCAAGCGGCAGGCAGTCGTCAATCCGGAGAACACCATCTACTCGGTGAAGCGCTTCATGGGCCGCAAAGCCGACGACCCAGAGGTACGCCGCGCGCGCGACTACGTCTCCTACCCGGTGCGTGAGGCGCTCAATGGCGACGTGCGCGTGGCCATGAACGGGCAGGAATATTCCCCGCCGGAAATCTCGGCGATGATTCTGCAGAAGATCAAGCAGGACGCCGAGGCTTACCTGGGCTATCCCGTCAGCCAGGCGGTGATTACGGTGCCGGCCTATTTCAACGACAGCCAGCGCCAGGCGACCAAGGACGCCGGGCGCATCGCCGGGCTGGAAGTGCTGCGCATCGTCAACGAGCCAACCGCTTCGGCGCTGGCCTATGGGCTGGACAGCGACCGCGACGAGCTGATCGCCGTCTACGACCTCGGAGGCGGCACCTTCGACATCTCTATTCTGGAGATGGGCGACGGTGTCTTCGAGGTGCGCGCCACGAACGGCGATACCTTCCTGGGCGGCGACGACTTCGACCAGCGCATCATCGACTGGGCCGCCGAGCAGTTCCGCGCCAACGAGGGCGTGGACCTGCGCCGCGACCCCCAGGCGCTGCAGCGGCTCCGCGAGGCGGCCGAAAAGGCCAAGATTGAGCTGTCCACCACGCTCCAGACCGAGCTGAACCTGCCCTACATTACGGCCGACAGCAGCGGACCCAAACACCTGCTGCTCACACTGACGCGTTCCAAGTTCGAGCAGCTTGTGGACGACCTGATCGAGCGCTCGATCACCCCGATGCGGCGCGCGCTGCAGGACGCCGGTCTCTCGCCGTCGCAGATCACCGATGTTGTTCTCGTCGGCGGCATGACGCGCATGCCCGCCATCCAGAACGCCGTCGAGCACTTCTTTGGCCGCCCGCCGCACAAGGGTGTCAACCCGGACGAGGTGGTGGCGCTCGGGGCGGCGATCCAGGGCGGCGTGCTGGCTGGCGACGTCACCGACGTGCTGCTCCTGGACGTAACCCCGCTGACGCTGGGCATCGAGACGCTGGGCGGCGTTGCCACGCCGCTCATCGAGCGCAATACGACCATCCCCACGCGCAAGAGCCAGCTCTTCTCCACGGCTTCCGACGGGCAGACCAAGGTGGAGATCCACGTCGTGCAGGGCGAGCGGCCGATGGCGGTGAACAACAAGAGCCTGAGTAAGTTCATCCTCGACGGGATTCCCCCGGCGCCGCGCGGCGTGCCGCAGATTGAAGTGACCTTCGACATCAACGCCGACGGCATCCTGCACGTCAGCGCGCAGGACAAGGCCACGGGCCGCGAGCAGGCGATGCAGATTATCCCCTCCAGCGGCCTGAGCGACGAGGAGATCGAGGAGATGGTGCGCGCCGCCGAGCAACATGCGGCCGACGACAAGAAGTTCCGCGAGGCAGCCGAAGCGCGCAACCTCGCCGATACCACGCTCTACAGCAGCGAGCGCTTCCTGGCCGAAAATGGCGAGAAAGTGCCCGCCGCCGAGCAGGAATCGCTGCGGCAGCAAATCGAGCGCATGCGCGCCGTGCTCGAATCTGACGATCCCCTGGCGATACGCGAGGAGATCAGCCTGCTGCAGCTGGCGCTCCAGAAGGCCGGCGCAGCCCTCTACGCCCAGAGCGGCGGCGACGAGCAGACGGAGACGGAAACGGCGCCGGACGAAGAAGGCGTTGTGGAGGGTGAGACGAGCGACGCCTGATGGCCTGTCCTGCCGGCGCCGACGATTGAAGAGTTATGGCAAATAAACGCGACTACTATGACGTGCTGGGCGTCCCACGCACGGCGACAAAAGAAGAGATCAAGAAAGCGTATCGCCGGCTGGCCCGCCAGTATCACCCCGACGTCAGTACCGAAGACGGCGCCGACGAGAAGTTCAAGGAGATCAGCGAGGCGTACGAAGTCCTCTCCGACGAGACCAAGCGCACGGCCTACGACCGCTTCGGCCATGCCGGCGTCAGGGGCGCGGGGGCCGGCTTCGATCCTTTCGCCGGCTTCGGGACGATGTCGGACTTCTTCGAGGAGTTCTTCGGCGGCTTTGGCGGCGCGAGCCGGCGGCGCCGTCGCGGACCACGGCGGGGCGCCGACCTGCGCTACGACCTGACCATCGACTTCGAGGAAGCGGTCTTCGGCACGGAGAAAGAAATCGAGCTGGTGCGCCCGGAAATCTGCCCCGACTGCAACGGCACGGGCGCCGAGCCGGGGACCCACCCGGAGACCTGCCCGGAGTGCCGGGGCACGGGCGAGGTCCGGCGCGTGCAGCAATCCATTCTCGGCCAGTACGTCAACGTCACGACCTGCCCGCGCTGCAACGGGGAAGGGGAGATCGTCGCCACGCCCTGCCGTACCTGTTACGGGCAGAAGCAGGTGCAGCAGCAGCGCACGCTGAAGGTCAAGATTCCGGCGGGCATCCGCAGCGAGCAGCAGATCCGCTACACGGGCGAAGGCGCGCCCGGCAGCTATGGCGGCCCGCCAGGCAACCTCTACGTCTTCATCAATGTGCGCCGCCATCCGCTCTTCGAGCGCCGCGACGACGACATTCTGCTGGACCTGGAGATTAACGTGGCCCAGGCTGCCCTCGGCGACGAGGTGATTATCCCTACCGTCTACGGCGAAGAGAAGCTGAAGATCCCGCCGGGCACCCAGTCGGGCACCGTCTTCCGGGTGCGCGGACGGGGCGTGCCGCACCGCAACGGGCACGGCGCCGGCGACCAGCTTGTGATCACGCAGGTGAAGGTGCCCACGGAGCTAACGGCCCGGCAGCGCGAGCTGTTTGAAGAGATGGCCGGCACGCTGGGCAAAGAAGTGATCCCGCAGCGGGAGAAGGGCTTCCTGCACGAGCTGCGCGAGGCGCTGGGAGATATGTTTGGACGGCCCTGACGACGGCGACGATCCCAGTCCCGGCGTTCCCGCGCCGAGCGTTCCTACGCCAAGCGTGCCAACGCCAGACTACTGGCTGGAGGTCAGCGTGACCACGGACGGCGAAGCGGCGGAGGCCGTCGCCGAGGCGCTGCGCCCGCTGGCCTATAACGAAAGCGTGGCCCTGGAGCAGCTCGCCGCCCCCGGCAGCCCGGAGTCGGAGGCGCTGCAGCCGGAAGTCACGGTCAAGATTTACCTGCCGGGCGACGAGGACACGCCGGCCCTGCGCCGGGATATTGAGGAGATCCTCTACTACATGGGCCGCCTCTACCCGATCCCTGCGCCGGTCTTCCGCAAGCTGGAAGAGAAGGATTGGGCCCATGCCTGGAAGGAGCACTACGCCCCGTTTCGTATAGGACAACGAATTTGGGTCCAGCCGAGCTGGATTGAGGAAAGCGACGCCGCGCCCGGCGACGTGGTGCTGACGCTGGACCCCGGCATGGCCTTTGGCACCGGACTGCATCCGAGCACGCAGCTCTGCCTGCAGGCGCTGGAGGAGCTGGTCCGGCCGGGCATGACGGTGCTCGACGTGGGAACCGGCTCAGGCATTCTGTCGATTGCCGCCGCGCTGCTGGGGGCCGGAGACGGTCAGGGTGGGGGGATTCTCGCCGTCGATACGGACTGGCTGGCGGTGGCGGCGACCCGCGAAAATGCCGCCCGCAACCGGCTCGCGCTCGACGTGCGCCTGGGCAGTCTGGCCGACGTGGCCGAGCGGCCCTGGGATCTCGTCGTCGTCAACATACTCGCTCCGGTCATCAAGGAGATGCTGCGCGACGGGCTGCTGGACTACGTGGCGCCGGACGGCTCGCTGCTGCTCAGCGGCATCATCGACGAGCAGCTCCCCATCATCGAGGCGGCGCTGGCCGCCGCGGGCGGGCGCATCCACCAACAGCGCCAGATTAACGACTGGCTGGTCCTCGTCGCCGCGCACGCCTGAACCATACCGGTGCGAAGGGGTGGATGCACAAAAAACGCCACGGCCGGCAGGCGACCGTGGCGTCTCGCTAACGGATAGTGGGTATGGCGGACTGGAATAGCCTGAGCCGCCCCCTATCTCTTAACTCGTTTCGGCCCTGTTGAACTGTTTCTTATACCGGTAGGTGATGCGTCCCCGGCTCAGATCGTAGGGGCTCATTTCGAGTCGCACACGATCGCCCAGCAGAATGCGGATGTAATAGCGGCGCATCTTGCCGGAGAGATAGGCAAGCACCTGGTGACCGTTATCCAGCTCGACCATGAACTGGGTGTCGGGCAGGGCTTCAACGACGGTCCCTTCTACCTCAATCTTTTCTTCTTTTTTCGCCATACTTCTCCCATACAAAGGGTTAACTTAACAATTTTCAACTAATCTGTGCCTGTCAGGAGGCACACCGTATCCATAATAGGACAAAAGGGTAAGAGGCCCGTAAACGGCTCGTTCGGGCTTCTCAGTCGGTCACAGTCTGGCGGCGTCGCGCGCGACGAGCTGCTTTCTTCTTCTTGATTCGCCGCAGCTCGCTTTTCGACACGTGCCAGCGTTTGTTCCGCACGACGGTCATGGTCCCGGCTTTGGTTACCTGCTTCCGGAAACGGCGCAGCAGGCTCTCGTCGGTCTCATTCGCCATCTTCACAACGCGCGGCATCGGCCATCACCTCCCTTTTGTCAGTATCGAATCCAGACGGCTACGCAGACGTCACTTCGTCCGCGTCCGGTTCTTCAGTGAGCTCGCCGTTGACGGTCGGCGCGGCTGCTATGCCGTCATTTTCGCCGGCCTCGTCGCCTTCTGCTTCCATCTCGACGACGTCAGCGCGCTCTTCCTCGCCGATGACGACGGTCTCGTCTTCCATCTCGACCACGTCAGCGCGTTCTTCTTCGCCGATGACGACGGTCTCGTCTTCCATCTCGACCACGTCAGCGCGCTCTTCCTCGCCGATGACGACGGTCTCGTCTTCCATCTCGACGACGTCAGCGCGCTCTTCTTCGCCGATGACGACGGTCTCGTCTTCCATCTCGACGACGTCAGCGCGTTCTTCTTCGCCGATGACGACGGTCTCGTCTTCCATCT
>JAAYYY010000492.1 GCA_012515125.1 Chloroflexota bacterium | reverse complement strand
CGAAAAGCCGGCAGCCCATCCCGAGCTGAGCGAGGAAGAACGGCTGCGGCGCGACCTGGAAGCTTCCCGCTATGACGACGTGCCCTGAGCGGGCCGGCAGACGGAGGTCACGATGACGCCTGAGGAACGGGTTGAGCACCTGCGTAGAGAACTGGACTATCACCGGTACCGGTACCACGTCCTCGACGATCCGACTGTCTCCGACGCGGAGTACGACCTGCTCTTTGCCGAGCTGCAGGAGCTGGAGCAGCAGCACCCGGAGCTAATCACGCCCGACTCGCCTACCCAGCGCGTGGGCGCCGAGCCGCTGGAGGCCTTCGAGAAGGTGGAGCACCCGGCCCCCATTCTGAGCCTTGCCAGCGCGCACAGTGTGGAAGAGCTTTACGCCTGGCGCAAGCGGCTGGGCCGCCTGCTCTCCGGCGACGATGGCGTTGATTTTGTCGTCGAGCCCAAGATTGACGGGCTCACCGTGGTGCTTACCTACCGGGAGGGCCGTTTCGTGCTCGGCGCCACGCGCGGCAACGGGTTCATCGGCGAAAACGTGACCCAGAACCTGCGCACCATCCGCACCCTACCGCACCGCATCCCCGCTAATCCCCGCGCCGGGGTGCAGCCGCCGGCCTATTTTGTCGTGCGCGGCGAGGTCTTTTTCCCGCTCGACCGCTTCGAGGCGTTTAACACGGCGCTGATCCAGAACGGCGAGCGGGGCTACATGAACCCGCGCAACGCCGCTTCCGGCTCGCTGCGCCAGCTCGATCCGCAGATCACGGCGGCCCGCCCGCTGACCCTCTACGTCTACGACATCGTCACCTGGGAAGGGGGCGACGTGCCGGAGAAGCAGTGGGAGCGGCTGGAGATGCTGCGCGCCCTCGGCTTTCCCGTCGCCGCCGAAGTGCGCTGCTGCGACACGCTGGAGCAGATCGCCGAGATGTATACTGAATGGCAGCAGACGACGCGCAACGAGCTGAACTACGAAGTGGATGGCCTCGTCATCAAGATCAACGACCAGCCGCTGGCGGCGAGCCTGGGCTTTGTCGGCAAGGATCCGCGCGGGGCGCTGGCGCTCAAGTTCCCGGCGCAGGAGAAGACGACGCGCTTCATCGAGCTGGTCGTCAACGTCGGGCGCACCGGCATCCTGGCCCCCAACGCCGTGCTCGAACCGGTAGAGATTGGCGGCGTCGTCGTGCGCCACGCAACGCTACACAACTTCGAGGAGATCGCCCGCAAAGATATTCGCGTCGGCGACCGGGTGATCGTCAAGCGCGCCGGCGACGTCATCCCCTACGTCGTCGGCCCGGTGGTGGAAGCGCGCGACGGCAGCGAGCAGCCGATCAGCCCGCCGGAGCGCTGCCCCGTCTGCGACGCACCGACGACCCGCGTCCCCGGCGAGGTGGGCATCTATTGCGACAATCCGGCCTGCCCGGAACAGCTCGTGCGTCGGGTTGAGTATTTCGTCAGCCGGGGCGCGATGGACATTGCCAGCTTCGGCAAGGAGACGGGCGTCGTGCTCATCAAACAGGGGCTGATCCACGACGTCGGCGACATTTACTACCTGAACCGGGACGATCTCCTGGCGCTTGAAGGCTTCGGCGAGAAGAAAGCCGACGCCCTGCTCGCCGGCATTGAGGCCAGCAAGCGGCAGTCGCCCGTGCGGCTGCTCACCGCGCTTGGCATCCCCTACGTCGGCGGCGTCGTCGCCGGCACGCTGATCGACGCGCTGGGCAGCATCGACGCCGTCGCCGCGGCGAGCGAGGCGGATCTCGTCGCCATCGAAGGCATTGGCCCGCGCACAGCGGCCTCGATTGCCGGCTGGTTCCGCGACGAGCGCCACCAGGCGCTTCTCGACAAGCTGCGGCGCGCCGGCCTGCGCTTTGAGGCCGAGCGCAAAGCCGAGCAGGGGCCGCAGCCGTTCGCCGGCCTGACCTTTGTCATTACCGGCACGCTGCCCAACATGACGCGCGACGAGGCCCGCGCCTTTGTTGAAGCGCGCGGCGGCAAGGTCACCGGCTCGGTCAGCCGCAACACCAGCTATCTGGTCGCGGGCGAGTCACCCGGCAGCAAGCTGGACAAGGCGCAGGAGTTGGGCACGCCTATCCTCGACGAGGCCGGGCTTCTGGCGCTGGCCGGCGAAGGGTAGGGCGATGCCCGAATTCTTTAACGTTCTGCCGCCAGACGAGGCGCGGCGTCTGCTTTTCGACCACCTCACCCACCGCACGGCCGGCCAGACGATTGCCGTCCAGGAGGCGCTCGGCCGGGTCACGCTGCGCGCGGTTCACGCGCCTCACGCCCTGCCTGCTTTCCGCCGCAGCACGATGGACGGCTACGCAGTGCGCGCCGCCGATACCCACGGCGCTTCCGAGAGCCTGCCGGCGTTTCTCAGCGTCGTCGGCGAGGTGCCTATGGGCGCCCCGGCATCCGTCGAGCTGGGCGTGGCCGAAGCGGCGCTGGTGCACACGGGCGGGATGCTGCCCGACAGCGCCGACGCCGTCGTGCCGGTGGAGCTGACCCAGCGCCTGGGCGACGGCGCCGGCTTCCCGCACGAAATCGAGGTCTTCAAGGCGATGGCCTTAGGGCAGAACGTGCTGCAGGTGGGCGAGGACGTGGCTGCCGGGGCGCAAATCCTACCGGTCGGCCACCTGCTGCGCCCGCAGGACCTCGGCGGCCTGCTCGCCGTGGGCATTACCACGCTGGAGGTCGCGGCGCGCCCGCGCGTGGGCATCCTGGCGACCGGCGACGAGGTCGTCCCACCAGAGCAGGCGCCAGGTCCGGGCCAGATCCGCGACATCAACAGCTACACCGTCGCCGGGCTGACGGAGAAGGCGGGGGGGATTCCCGTTCTCGGCGGGATTGTGCCCGACAACCTGCACGCGCTGCAGGAAGCCGCGGAACGCATGCTCTCCGGCTGTGACATGCTCGTGCTCAGCGCCGGTTCCTCGGTCAGCGTGCGCGACGTAACCGTGCAGGTGGTCGATGGGCTGGGGGAGCCGGGCGTGCTGCTGCACGGCGTCGCTACCCGTCCGGGCAAGCCGACCATCGTCGGCGTGGTCGATGGCAAACCCGTCGTCGGCCTGCCGGGCAACCCCGTGTCGGCGATGGTCCAGTACGATATGTTTGGCGTGCCCGCCGTCTACCGGCTGCAGGGCGTGATGGAGCCGCCGCTGCGGGGCATCGTCTGGGCGCGGCTGGCCCACAACGTCGCCAGCGAGACCGGCCGCGAGGATTACGTGCCCGCCCGCCTGGAGAGCGAGGGCGACAGCCTGCGCGCCGTGCCCGTCTTCGGCAAGAGCAACCTCATCTACACGCTCGTCAACGCCGACGGGCTGATCAAAGTGCCGCTGAACAAGGGCGGCCTGCTGGCGGGGGAGTGGGTGGAAGTGCGGCTGTTCTAATCACACCGCACGGGCGGGTTTCAAACCCGCCCCTACCTGACGCGCCCTACCTTTGCCTGACGCTCTCCCACAGATACAGCGGCCCGCCCGGCAGCCCCGACAGCCGCTCCAGGAGGAAGACCAGCGTAGACAGGGCAAAACCGGTCCCGGCAGCCAGGGGCGCCGCTCCCCCGGCAAACACGGCGCCGTCGAACAGCACCGTCGCCACACTCTCGCGCGCGCCGAAGCCGCCCACCGCCGGCACGAGCAGCGTGATTGCCAGCAGCGGCACGACGAGCAACAGATAGCCGAACGGCGCGGGCAAACCCAGCGCGCGCGCCGCCGCCCACCACCAGCTTACCTGCATCAGATTGAAGACGAGCGAGACGAGCAGGGCGCCGCGCAGCGCCGGCCAGCCCACCGCCTGCACGGCCCGCAGCAGCCGGGCCACGGACCCCTCGCCGGTGGGCGACAGCGGTCCGGGCAGAAAGCGCCCGGCGGCCCGCAGCAGCCGGCCGTCCAAGAGCGCCGCGCCCGCCAGCAGCCCAACGAGGGCGACGGCCAGCACGACGGCAGCCTGCTGCGGCGGGAAGCTCTCCGGGCGGAAGGGCAGCGCAACGAGGGCGAGCACGAAAAGCATCAGCAGCCCCGTCAGCCGGTCGAGCAGGACCGTTCCCGCGGCAACGTCACCCGGCACGTGGCGGGCGACCTCGAGGATGCGCACCACGTCGCCGCCGAAGCCGGTGGGCAGGAAGGCGTTAAAGAAGTGGCCCGTAAAATAGAGGCGGACGAGGCGGGCGAAGGGCAGATTGACCCCCAGGCCGCGCAGCAGGAGCAGCCAGCGATAGGCGCGCAAGACGAGGCTGCTCATCACCAGCAGCAGCGCCGCCGCCGCCCAGCGCAGGTCGGCCCGCAGCAGCTGGGCTACGGCGTCGCCCAGGTCGATTTGCGTGAGGATAAAGATGAGCCCGCCCACCGTGACCGCTATTTTCAGCAGCGTCACGAGGCGGCTACGCACTGCCTGCCTCCCGCTGCTCTTCCCGCCGCAAGAGGTAGGCGGCGGCCCCCAACGCCACAATCGCCGCCGCGCTCACCAGCCCGCCCGCGAAAAAGATGCGCGGCTCGTAGCTCCAGACGACCGTGTGGCTGCCGGCCGGCACGCAGACCGCCCGCAGCGCGGTGTAGGCCGTCAGCGGCGTCGTCGGCTCGCCGTCCACTGTGACGCGCCAGCCCGGATAGGCCGCTTCCGCCACGACCAGCAGGGCCGGCGCGGCGCTCTCGGTGGCAATCTCCCAGCGCGTGGCCTCGTGGGCGACGAGCGTGGCCGAGCCCGATTCGCCGCCTGTCCCCGGCTGACAATCAGGCGCAGCCGGGAGGATGGCCGTCGTCGCCGGGTCAAAATCGGCTTCGTGCAGCCGGGCGATGGCCGCCGCGCCGTCGGGAATGACCTCGACCTGCGAGACCAGCCGCACGATGGGCATCACCCGCGCCCGCCGGTAGACCCAGGCGTTGCCCTGCTGGCCCAGCAGCGTTAGCGGCCTCTCGCCTTCGGTGAAGCCATCCTGCGGCTGCTCCGCCACGACGTAGCCCGCGCCCAACAGGTCATACGCCGTCGAGCGCGGGTCGGGGATCGAGCTGGTGAGGGCAACCGTTGCCGCCGGCTCCAGCGCGTTATAGCCGAAGACCGAGCGCAGCCCGCT
>JAAYYY010000491.1 GCA_012515125.1 Chloroflexota bacterium | reverse complement strand
GCCTGCTTGCCTGCTGCTCCCGGGCTCTTGTTCGGCCGGAAACCGGACATGAGCCGGATAGTGCCCTGCCCGGCGGTATCGGCAATGAACGCGCCGCTCTCTTCATATATCGGCGTGACCCCCACGACAGCATCGTCGGGAGCGACGCGCAGCCCCAGGGCGCCGGTCCGGCCGGAGACCTGCGTTTCCGAGAAGCGGATCGCCATCCCCTGCCGGGTCACGATGAAGAGGTCGGCGTCTCCCGGCGCCCAGCAGGCCGCCGCCAGAGGCCCGCCGGAACTGGGTTCGTGAAACGAGGTGCCGGGGATCAGGGTGCCGGCAAAGAAGCTGCTGCGGATCCGGCGGACCCAGCCGCGCTCGCTGACGAGGATGGCGTGGGCGCCGCCCCTCGCCGGCAGCGCCGCGACGATACGTTCCCCGTCTAGCAAGGGAAGAAGCGTGTGCAGGGAGATGCCCCGGGCGCGTACCTCGCCTTCGGGCAGCGCGCTGACCTCGATGCGGAAGCCCCGGCCCAGATCGCTGAACAGGAGCAGGCGGTCGCCGGCATCGGCCAGCGCCAGCAGCGCCGGCGCGTCATCTTCAGCCACCATCAGGTCAAAGACGCCCATGCCGCCGCGACGCTGCCGCCCGTAGAAATGGCGCGGCGTGCGCTTGGCCTGGCCCTGCCGGCTGATGGTGATGAGCTGGACGGTCGTTTCCGGCTCGCTCGGCTCGGGTATCGAAGCAGCAGCCGGCGCCTGCTCCTGTAGCTGCGCTTCCAAGTAGCGAATGTAGTCGGCCACTTCGACGGGAATCTGTGTGAGATCGGGTCGTTCCATAACTGCTCCACTAATCCGGGTCAATCGCCGGGGAATTGTACCTGCAATGGCGGGGGTGGTGTAGCTGGCGCTGCCGACGGGCCACGCTAAACTAAGTGAGCATTCAGTTGTGGAAAGGATGGCAGCCGATGATGCGTTTTGACGGCAAGGTGGTTCTGGTGACCGGTGCGTCGCGGGGCATTGGCGCGGCAATTGCGCAGCTTTTTGCGGGGCAGGGAGCGCGGGTTGGCGTTCATTACCACCGATCGCGCGCGGGCGCGGAGGAAGTTGTGGAGAGCCTGCCGGGCGGGCCGCACCTCGTCGTACAGGCCGACCTCGCCGATGCCGAAGCAGTCGCCGGCATGGTAGAACGCGTCGTCCGGGAGATGGGGCGGATCGACGTGCTGGTCAACAACGCGGGCATGTACGAGGATCACCCGCTGGCCCAGACGGATTACGAAAGCTGGCAGGCGGCGTGGCGGCGGACGATTGACACGAACCTGATTGGCGCAGCCAATGCCAGCTATTGCGCGGCGCGCCAGATGATCGCCCAGGGCGGCGGGCGAATTGTCAACGTCTCGTCGCGGGGTGCTTTCCGTGGGGAGCCTGACGCGCCGGCCTACGGAGCCAGCAAGGCGGGGATGAACGCGATGGGCCAGTCGCTCGCCAGGCACCTGGCGCCGTACAACATCTTCGTGGGCACCGTCGCGCCGGGGTGGGTGGAAACGGACATGGCGGCGGACACGCTGAGCGGGCCAGGCGGCGACGAGGTGCGCGCGCAGAGCCCGTTAGGGCGGGTGGCCCGGCCGGAAGAGGTCGCCTACGCCGTCCTATTTCTGGCCTCGGAGGGCGCCGAGTTCACCACGGGGACGATCATCGACGTGAACGGCGCCTCATACCTGCGTACCTGACGAACTGGAGAGAACGATGCCCTACGTGAACATTCGACTGACCGACGAAGGAGCGACGCCAGAGCAGAAGGCGCGGCTGATTGCCGGGGTGACCGATCTGCTCGTGGACGTGCTCGGCAAGAATCGCGCGACGACCATCGTCGTCATCGACGAAGTGCCCACGGATAACTGGGGTATAGCCGGAGAGACGGTCACGGTGCGGCGGGCCCGGGAGAAACAGCCCGGAGCGCGTTGATGAAAGCGCCGAAGCTGCTGCTCTGCGACCTGGATAGCACCCTCGCCGTCAAGTGGCAGCCTGCGCTACTGCCCGGCCGGGCGGAGGCGCTGGCACTGGCAGGGTGGCCCGTCGCCATCGTCACCAATCAGGGCGGCGTACACGCCGGCTATCACTGGCGGAAAAAGGAGCCGGAGCGCGGAGAGCGCTATCCGACGGTCGAGTCTCTGCGGGAGCGGCTGGAGGCTATCACAGCGGCCCTGCCACAGGTCCAGGCTGTCTACCTTGCCTTCTACGTGGGCCACGACGAGTTTGAGTTACCACCTGAGCGCGACGACGTGCGCTTCCGGCTCGCCGGCGGCGTGCACTTTCACGGCTCCTGGTCGCCGGGCTGGCGCAAGCCGAATGCGGGCATGCTCTGCCAGGCGTGCCGCGACTTTGACGCGGACCCGCGCGAGGTGTGGTTCCTGGGCGACGCCGAGGACGACCGCGACGCCGCCACCACGCTGGGTATGCCCTTCTCCCGCATCACCGAGGCCGCGTGGGAGGAGCGCTTCCTGGTCGCGGAGTGGATGAAGCTGGAAGCAGGAAGTTAGAAGCCTGACTCGTCGTAATCAGCCGGCACCGGCGATGAGCGGGATAAAGTCGAAGGCGTTCACATCGACCAACCCCTTGTCGGAGATCCGCAAATCGGGGATGACGACCAGCGCCAGCAGGCTGAGCTGCATGTTGGCGTTATTCAGCGTGCAACCGCAGGCACGGAAGCCGGCGAGGAGCTGTTCCGCCTTGGCCGCAACGACCTCAGCCGGTTGGTCGGACATCAGCCCTGCGATGGGTAGCTCGACCAGACCGATCACTTCGCCCTCGCGCACGACGACCTGGCCGCCCTGCACCTCGGCCAGTGTGTTGACGGCGAGGGCCATTTCCTCGTCGTCGGTGCCGACGACGATCAGGTGGTGGCTGTCATGGGCGACCGTAGTCGCCAGCGCACAACGGCCCTGCAGGCCAAAGCCGTGCACCAAGCCGATCTGCACGTCGCCGGCCCCGCGATGGCGCTCGACCAGGGCGATCTTCGCCAGGTCCTGCGCAGGATCGGGCACGATCTCGCCGTTTTGCACGGCAACCTCGCGCTGCAGGTGGCGCGTGGGCGCCTGGTTCTCGACGACGCCGATGACGTTGGCCTGGACGCGCTGCGCGCCATCGGGCGCCGCCAGCCGAAAGTCCGCTGCAGTGAGGGGCCGGGCAAGATGGATAGAGTTGGTCGCCCAGTCCGGATAGGCAAAGGCGGGCAGCTCGACCAGCAGCCTGCCCTGCTCGGCGATGAGCCGGCCTCGCGCGATAACCTGCTCCGCCTGGAAGTCGGCCAGGCTGCTCGTAAGTACGACGTCGGCGTAACGGCCGGGTGCGATCAGCCCTACGTCGCGTGAGACGCCAAAATGCTCGGCCGTGTTCAGGGTGCACATCTGGATCGCCGTCACCGGGTCGAGGCCCTGGGCGATGGCGTGGCGCAGCACGCGGTCCATGTGCCCTTCGTTGACCAGGGTGCCGGAGTGCGAGTCGTCGGTGCAGAGGATGAAGTGGCGCGAATCAAGGCCCAGCTCGACGATGGCCGGCGCCTGGGCGGCGACGTCATACCAGGCGGAGCCGAGGCGCAGCATGGCCTTCATGCCCTGGCGCACGCGAGCTACTGCGTCTTCGAGGCGAGTTCCCTCGTGGTCGTCCTCCGGCCCGCCGGCCACGTAACCGGCAAAGGGCCGGCCCAGGTCGAGGCTGGCGTAGTGGCCGCCGATCACCTTTCCTGCCGCGCGCGTCTCGGCCATCTCGGCGTGCATCTTCTCGTCGCTCATGAAGACGCCGGGGAAGTTCATCATCTCGCCCAGGCCGATAATGCCAGGCCAGCTCATCGCCTCGGCGACCTGCTCCGGCCCGATACTGGCGCCCGGCGTCTCCAGCCCCGGCGCCGAGGGCACGCAGGAAGGCATCTGTACCCAGACGTGCACCGGCTGGTCTGCCGCTTCGTCGACCATCAGGCGCACGCCCTTCAGCCCGAAGACGTTGGCGATTTCGTGGGGATCGACGAACATGCCCGTGGTGCCGCGTGGAGCGACGGCGCGCACAAACTCGGTAACCGTCACCATGCCTGATTCGACGTGCATGTGGGCATCCAGCAGACCGGGCACGAGGAACCGGTCCGCTGCGTTGATCACGCGGGTCTCGTCGCCAATCGTGTAGGAGGCGTCGGGGCCGACGTAGGCAACGCGCTCGCCGCTGATGGCGATGTCTGTGCCGGGGATGATTTCGCCGGACTGGACGCAGACCCAGCGGCCGTTGCGAATGACGAGATCGGCGGGCCTGCGGCCCATAGCCACGTCGACGAGATTGCGAGTGGTGGCGGCGATGGTTGACGCGGACTGGCTCATAGTCTTCTCCTCGATCGGTTCTAGCTTCTTTTAGCCGCGCATTATAGCGGATTCGTGTGCCGAAGGCAGACGGCTTTCAGACCGGGGCGCGGAGGAAGTACCGTCTACCGGTATTTCGTGACTGTTTTTTGGGGCTTTGAAATATCGTTTGGTGGCACTGGGATATGTATCGTAAGTGCCGTCTGGCGATATTTCGGGGCGCGGCGGCCCTTCATTTGTGCCCGATGGCGATACTTCGGGAAAATTGCGCGAAATATCGGCAGACGGTAGCTCGGGGATGGATGGCGCGACGACAGATGGAGCAGGTGTGCGGCAGACGGGGGGAGGGCCAGCTTCGGGAGCAAGGTTAGGAAGCATGGTTGTGGTTGAGGTAGCATGGACGATGCTCCTGGAAATAGAACGGATGTTCGCTATCAGTATACAGTGGAAGCGGGCGGCGGGAGGTAAAGGGGAGGTGAAATGTGGGGGACGGCGGCACGGAGCGGGGCAGTCTGGAGTAGAGATGGTTTGTTCCAGGCGGAACGGCTGCCAGACTGCCCCGCCCTTACAGCTTGCAGGCGTCTCGGAATGATGAACCTTACCCGCAGGCCGGCGGGTGCTTGCCACGCTCCGGCGGGCCCGGTAGACTGGAAGCATGCCGCCCCTGACACGCTGGTTCATCCGCATCGCGTTCCTATATCTGGTGGTCGGGCTGCTGTTGGGGCTCCTGCTGGCGCTGCGCCCCATCCTACCACTGCCGCCTTTCCTGACGGGGACCATCCCGGTCTATTTCCATCTCTTTCTCGTGGGCTGGCTGACCCAGCTCATCTTTGGCACGGTCTTCTGGCTCTTCCCGCCGGCCGAGCCGCCACGCCCGGAGCTGGAGGCGCGGCTGGGCTGGAGCGCGCTGCTGCTGCTTAACGCCGGTCTGCTCTTCCGCGTTGTCGGCGAGCCGGCCGTCGCGCTGCGGCCTGGCTCGCCGTGGGGCTGGCTGCTGGTCATCTCGGCCATCTGCCAGTGGGTTGGGGGGCTGGCCTACGTTATCCTCGTCTGGCCGCGCGCCCGCGAACGGGCCAGGGCCAAAGGGCGCCGGGAGGAAGCAGCCTGAGATGCCTGCGTTGAGTGTCTGGTTCGTGCGCACGGCGCTATTCTATTTGCTGCTTGGTTTCACGTTCGGGGGCCTGCTGCTGAGCAACAAAGGCGTGCCTTATGCCCCGGCGCTGTGGCGGCTGCGTTCTCTGCATATCGAGATCCTCATGGTCGGCTGGTTCATCCAGTTTGCCATGGGGGTGGCCTTCTGGATATTTCCCCGCTGGTGGCACGAACCGCGCCGTGGCGACGAGCGCGGCGCCTATCTGGCTTATGGCCTGCTTAATCTCGGCATCTGGGCGGTGGCCCTGCCACTGCTCTTTGACTGGTCTGGTGTGTTCGTAACCATTGGGCGCGTCGTCGAGGCGGCTGCGGCACTGGCCTTCGCCACGCATATCTGGCCGCGCACCGTGGGCAGGGAAGGGTAGGTCGATGCCGCCGCTGAGCCGCTGGTTTATCAAGAGCTCGTTTGTCTACCTCGTGGCCACCTTCGTCTCTGGCGTTCTGGCAGTCGTAGATGCAGCCTGGGACGTGATTCCCGGCGCGGTGCAGGTGACGCCTGTCTACTACCATCTCTTCATGCTCGGCTGGGTCAGCCAGCTCATCTTCGGCGTCGGCAACTGGATGTTTCCGGTCTACTCGCGGGAAGCGCCCCGGCGGAGCGAGCGGCTGGGCTGGGCGGTCTATGGTCTGTTGAATGGCGGCCTGGAATTGCTCGTGCTGGCCGAAGTCGTGCGGGCGTTCGCGGCCGAACAGGCCGGCCACTGGCTGCAGGCGGTAGGGGCGCTGCTGCTCTGGCTGGCAGGCACGGCGTTCGTCGCCAATACCTGGGGCCGGATCAGGGGTAAATAGACGATGCCGCGCTTTTCGCGTTGGGCGGCGCGGCTGGCGCTGGTCTACCTCGTCATAGGGTTCACCTTCGGCGGGCTGCTGCTCAGCAACAAGGGCGTCAGCTACGCGCCTGCTCTGTGGCGGCTGCGCCCGGCGCACATCGAATTCCTCTTTGCCGGCTGGATGGTCCAGCTGGCCCTCGGCGTGGCCCACTGGATCATACCGCGCTTCCGGGGCGGGCGGTTCGGACGGGTGGAGCTGGCCTGGCTGGCGCTGGGGCTGCTCAATGGCGGCATTCTGCTGGTCAGCTTTGGGGCGCTGGCCGGACTGCCGACCTGGGCGCCGGTCGTCGGGCGAGCGATGGAAGGGGCGGCTGCGCTGGCCTACCTGATATACATCTGGCCGCGCATCCGCCCGCTGAGCTAGCGGAGCGCTCCTCGCTTCGCATAGCGACCAGCCCAAACGAAAAAACAGGGCCCTGGTTGTCCAGGACCCTGTCATTAACAGATCTACGAAGCTTAGCTACGACGCCGCCGGTCGCCGCCAGCGCCGCGCCGCTGTCCGCCGCGCCCGCCTCCGCCGCCGATAGCGCTGTCCCTGCTGCGCGCTTCGTCGAGCGTCCAGCCTTCCAGTACGGCCTGGCGGCTCAGGCGAATCTTGTCGCCGTTGCTGCCGATGTCGGTGACCATGACCATGACCTCGTCGCCGAGCTGTACGGCGTCTTCCACCCGGTTAACCCGGTCGCTGGCGAGCTGGGAGATGTGCACCATGCCGTCCACGCCGGGGACGATCTCTACAAAGGCGCCAAAATCGACGATACGGACCACCTTGCCCGTATAGATCTCGCCGAGTTCCGGACCCTTGGTGATCGTGCCGATGTGTTCCAGCGCGGCGTCCGTCTTCTCGCCGTCGATGCCGGCGACGAAGACCGTGCCGTCTTCCTGGATGTCGATGCTGACCTCGTACTCCTCTTCCAGGGCGCGAATGGTGCTGCCGCCCTTGCCGATAAGAGCGCCGATCTTGTCAGGATCGATCTTGATCGTCTCCATGCGCGGCGCCCAACGGCTCAACTGCGGCCGCGGCTCGCTGATCACGCTGTTCATGGCTTCCAGGATGTGCAGACGGCCCTCGCGAGCCTGCTCCAGCGCTTCGGCCATGATCTCGCGGGTGAGCCCGCCGATCTTGATATCCATCTGCAGCGCGGTCACGCCGTCCTTGGTCCCGGCAACTTTGAAGTCCATGTCGCCAAGGTGATCCTCCATCCCCTGAATGTCGGACAGGATGGCGTAGCGGTCGCCCTCCTTTACCAGACCCATCGCCACACCGGCGACAGCCGTCTTAATCGGCACGCCTGCATCCATCAGCGCCAGGCTGGAAGCACAGACGCTGGCCTGGCTGGTGCTGCCGTTCGAGGAAAGCACCTCGGAGACGACGCGAATGGTGTAGGGGAAGGTTTCTTCGTTGGGCAGAACGGGCAGGGTCGCCGTCTCCGCCAGCTTGCCGTGGCCTATCTCGCGGCGCCTGGGACCACGCAGGAACCAGGTCTCGCCGGTGGAGAAGGGCGGGAAGTTATAGTGGTGGATGTAGCGCTGGGTATCCTCGGGGTAGAGGTTATCGAGCTTTTGCGCCTCGCGCGGCGTGCCCAGGGTAGCGATAGACAGCACCTGCGTGCGGCCACGCTGGAAGAGACCAGAGCCGTGGGCGCGCGGGCTAAGGCCGGTATCGGCGCTCAGCTCGCGGATGTCGCGGTAACCCCGGTTATCCGGACGTACTCCTTCGTAAAGGATGCGATTGCGCACTGCTTTCTTCAGCTCGTCGGCAATGACTTCGCGGACGGCGCGGGGATCAATCGTCTCATCTTCGGCCATGAAGCCGTCCACGATCTCCTCGCGCAGCACGTCCATGGCGGTGTTGCGCTCCTCTTTGTCCGGGTAGTTGATCAGGATGTCAACGATCCGGTTGCCCAGCCGCTCGCGAACGCGGGCCACCAGCTCTTCGTCCCTGACTGCATATTCCAGCTCGGCCTTTTCTTTGCCGACGGCGGCGCGCATCTCTTCCTGCAGGTCGATAAGCGGCTGCAGCGCCCGGTGGCCGAACTCCAGCGCCTCGACGATGAGATCCTCACTAACTTCGTCGGCGCCCGCTTCGACCATGATAATCGCGTCGCGGGTGGCGGCGATCCGCAGGTCGAGCGCACTGAACTCCATCTCTGGAATTGTCGGATCGATGACGAACTGGCCGTCAATGTACCCAACGCGCACGGCGCCGATAGGCCCGTTCCAGGGAATGTCGGAGATGTGCAGCGCGGCGCTGGCGGCGTTGACCGTCATAATGTCGAGATGGTTGAGGCTATCCGAGGAGAGCGCGGTGATAATCAGCTGCACCTCGTTGCGCATACCGTCGGGGAAGAGGGGGCGCAGCGGGCGGTCGGTCAGCCGGTCGATGAGGATAGCGTCGGTGGACGGCCGGCCCTCGCGACGGAAGAAGCTGCCGGGGATACGGCCCGCAGCGTAGAGCTTCTCCTCAAAATCGACCATGAGCGGGAAGAAGTCGAGCCCCTCCCGCACGGTTTTGGCCATTGTGGCGGTTGCCAGGAGAAGGCTATCGCCAACACGGTAAGTGACAGCGCCGCCTGCCTGTTCGGCAAGCCGCCCTGTGGCAAAGGTAATCTCGCGGTTTCCGACGGTCGTCGTAAACGTTCTTTCTTCAGCCATTGTTCCTCCGATGGCGTGCCGGCGCTCTCCAGGCAAGCGAAAACACGGTTCGCCAGAGGGAACCGCCAGATGCTTGCGGAGAGCAGAAGCACATAACGTTATTTATTCCTTTGGGCCGGAGGAATCAGAGAGGAGTTAGGAACTGGAGAGCGGCTCGTAGGGCTGTCGCGGAGGTGCACTACCTGTGCCTACGAAACAATCTCCAATACCCAACCCCGGCGCACGGATCCCCGCACGGCCCAGGAAAAATCAAAAAACGCGTAGATGCAGGGATTCCCACACCTACGCGTCGGTCACACTAACGGCGCAGGCCCAGCTCGGCAATAATCGCACGGTAGCGGTCGGGGTTCTTCTTGCGCAGATAGGCAAGCATTCGCCGGCGCTTACCGACCAGCTTGAGCAGGCCACGGCGGGAACTCTCGTCGTGCTTGTGCTCGCGGAGATGTTCCTGCAGTTGACGGATGCGCTTGTCCCAGATAGCTATCTGGACCTCAGGCGATCCGGTATCGCCCTCGAACTGGGCGAACTTCTCAATCAGCTCGGTTTTCTCTTCGGGTGTCAGACTCATCATACCTCCAGTATTCGGTACTGACCCAGCCAGCCGCCGCACCGAAAAAACGTCGCGCTGCCGAGTCAGACTACGGCGGACATTATAGGCGGAGTAGAGGCTGTTGGCAACCTGCCCATTTTCCCCCTGACGAATCTCTAATAGACAGGAGGCAGCGCGAGCCTATGGGGCCGGGGTTGGGGCCGGGGTCGGTGTGGGCGGCACCGGGACGTTCTCCAGCAGGCCCAACAGACGGTCGAAAGCGAACGTGCTCATCAGGTGCACGCGGGGATCACCCGGTTTGAGCACGTATGTAGCGTTGCCGGTCGGCGCGGCGTCTCCGAGGGCGAGCTCGTAGCGCACCACCGATCCGTCTTTCTCGACGGCAAGCACGATGGTCGCCTGCGGCTCGTCCAGGCCATAGGGCGACAGGTCGCCGTCCTCGGGGGAGAAGCTGCGGGTGGCGCGGGTATTGAGCAGGCCCGTCACGTTGTTGTTCAGCGTCGTGCTGATGACCTGCGTCGTCGTCGGGACAGTCTGCGTCCAGCTCTCTTCCTCCGTGCGCTCAAACAGCGCCTCGTCTGCAGGTTCCGTCTGAACAATCTCCAGGCGGACTACCTCCTCCACGGTAACACCGTCAAAGA
Source organism: Chloroflexota bacterium (assembly GCA_012515125.1). Classification (GTDB taxonomy): domain Bacteria; phylum Chloroflexota; class Anaerolineae; order Promineifilales; family Promineifilaceae; genus JAAYYY01. The sequence goes on along the minus strand of JAAYYY010000491.1, from coordinate 10,209 downwards.
GGTCAGTCGCCTCTACGAAAGAAGATGGGCTGGTTGCCGTGGGCTCGTCTTCGCCGCCCGGCCGGCGCTCGATGAGGAAGACCGCCGCTCCGACGACGAGCAGGATGAGAAGAAGGATGCCCGTCGTGCGCCAGCTCATACGTTCCTCCTGCGCCGTGTCCAGACGAAGACGCCGAGCAGGCCCATCAGCACGGGCCCGAACCAGGTGCTGATCGTGCGCAACAGCCGGAGATGCTGGTCGGGAATGTTGACCTGCCGGGCAACGACCGGGCGCGGCGCCAGCTCAATGGCCGTCTCGTCGTCGGCAAGCCAGTTCAGGCTGTTGACGAAGAGCATGCCGTTGCCGCTAACCACCAGGTTGGCGTTTCTGACAAAGTCGGCATCGCCGAAGACGACGAGCCGGGCGCCGGCGTCCACGTTCTCGGCGGCGACGCCGATATCCAGCACGCCCTGCGCGTCTTCGGCGTTGGGTTCGGCGGTGAACGTCTCGATGAGCAGCTCCAGGTTCGTCTCGCCCCAGGCGCTGTCGGTGGTCCGCACCAGGGGCGTGTGCATAACGCCACTGGTTGTCGTGGTGGAGATCGAGCGGGCCACGCTGAATCGGGAGCCGAAGCTACGCACGTCCTCCGTAATGATTGGGCTGCTGCCGTAGCTGGCGCCGATGAAGTCCAGGCCCGACGTCTGCCCCGCGCGGGCCATCTCCGGGTCGATGACGACATCTTCGCGCAGGATCGTGCCCCACGAATCCTCGAGATAAGTGCTCAGCGCATCCTCGCTGCCCACGAGCGTTCCCTGGAGGTCGATCAGATCGCGGGCAATGAACAGGCTGCCGCCGCCGTCGAGGTAAGCGGCAATGGCCTCCACCTCTTCCTCCTCCAGCGGGCCGCGCGGCCCGACGATGGCGACGACAGTCGCGTCGTCCGGCACGTCGCCGGCGGTGAAGAGGTTCAGCGTCTCCACCTCAAAGCCCTGGTCTTCGATCAGGCCGACGGCGCTGCCCAGTCCATCGACGCCGAAGTCGTCGATTTCGGCCTCGCCGTGCCCGGCGAGCACGTACAGCTTCTTCTCGACCGGGTTGACGACCTTCAGTAGGGCCGCGTGAATTTCATTATCGTTAAGTGTGTTCGCCCTGGCGTAGACCTCGTCTTCTTCGCCCCGGTTCCTGATGAAGACGAGCGTGCCGTCGAAGTTGATCTTATATTGCTGCGCGAGCAACGGATTGACCTGGGGATCGACGAACTCGTAGGTCAGGTTATCGCCGGCAGCGACCAGGTTGTCGAGGCGGGTCTTTGCCTCTTGCTGCTGCCCGGCAAGCGAGAAGCTGTAGAAGCCGATCACGTGAACCGGATCGTCGATAGACTGTAGCAGCTCGACCGTCTCCGGCGGTGCGGTGAAAAGACCGCTGGAGGTCATGTCTACTCGCCAATCGTCGTTCTGGTAGGCCAGCCAGTACAGGAGCAGGGCTATCGCCGTGAAGAAGAGAATGGAGAGCAGAGTGCTGCTGCCGTAACGGGCATAGCGGCTCTGGAAGAAGGCCCGCAGTCTATCAGGCTGGCTGGCTGCATAAAAGAGCAGGATCAGCGCGCCGCTGCCCAGCAGTAGATTGTTGACCAGCTCGAAGCGACGCGTAATCAACGTCATGATCGCGCCCGCGACGAGCAGAAGGAAGCCAGCCCAGGGCAGGAGAGGAACGAAGCGCCGAAGCCGAATGGTGTCGTTCATGCGATCCACTCCTTATCGCCAGCGGCGGCTTTCCAGCACGCGCGCCGCCGCAAATAGGGAAACGGCGGTTACGACCAGGAAGTAGAGAACGTCCTTGGCCGTAATCAGCCCGTCGAGGAAGTTGTTCAGGTGTGGCTGCAGGGAGATCTCGCTCAGAATGGCGCTGAGCCTGGGCCCTACCGAGAACAGCTCGGCCGGGATCAGCGTCAGGTAGAGGACGAGGATGATGCCAAAGGCGATGATGAAGGCATTGATCTGGTTATCGGAGGAGGCCGAGGCCAGAATGCCGACACCCAGCAGTGCGCCCCCCCAGAGCAAAGCGCCGATGTACGTGCTGACCATCGGACCAATGTCCGGGTTGCCGAAACTGAGCAGGATCGCGGGGTAGATCAGCGTCAGGGCGGTGATCATGGCGTAGAAGAGAAAAGCGGCGAGGAACTTGCCCAGAACGACCTGCAGATCGGTCACCGGAAGCGTCATCAGCAGCTCGATCGTGCCGGTCTGCTGTTCCTCCGCCAGCAGGCGCATGGTGATGGCGGGGGCAAAAAAGATGGCCAGGAAGGTAAAGGTGCTCATGATCTGCGACACGTTGGCCGGAACAGAACCCTGGAAGACGCTGAAGGAGATCTGGGCCGAAAAGAGCAGGCCGGTGATCAGCGTCATGATGATGGCAAAGACGTAGGCGATGGGCTGCACGAAGAGTGCGCCCAGTTCGCGGCGGGCGACGATCCAGATGTTGCGCACTATTCCTCCTCCTCCTCCATTGTCTGAGCCTGGCGCTGCTCGGCCTCACGCAGCCGCTCCAGGAAAATCGACTCCAGCGTCGGCCTCTCCACGGTCAGCTCCAGCAGCCCCCAACTGGCGTTCACTGCCGTACTGGCAATCGCAGCGCGGGTTTCGTCGCCGCCGTCGTAACGGACGTGATAGACGCCATCCGCGCCGTTCGTCACGTCCTGCACGCCGACCAGGCTGCGCAGGATACGAGCAGTGTCGCGCGAGGGAGAAGCCAGATGCAGGCGGATAACGGTGTTCGGGCCCATCAGCCCGCTCGTCGGCATGTCCGCATAGATATGGCCGTCGATGATCATGATCACCCGGTCGCAGAGCTGCTCGACCTCGCCGAGAATATGGGTGCTCAGCAGAATCGTGTGGCGCTGACCAAGCTCCTTGATCAGCTCGCGTACTTCGACGACCTGCCGGGGGTCCAGGCCGATCGTCGGCTCGTCGAGGATGAGCACTTCGGGATTGTGGAGCATCGCCTGGGCCAGGCCGACTCGCTGGCGCATACCCTTGGAGAGATGGCCGATGTAGCTCCCGGCGCGCTCCGCCAGGCCGACAGCGTCAAGTACTTCGTCGATGCGCTCCCAGAGATTTGGGACGCGCCGCAGGCGCCCGATATAGGCAAGGTAGCCTTCGACGCTCATCTCCCGGTAGAGGGGCACCGTCTCCGGCAGATAGCCAAGATGCTCGCGGGCCTGCAGTGAGTCGGTGAGCGTGTTGTAGCCCGCAATCCGGGCCACGCCCGATGTCGGCGGTAGATAGCCCGTCAGGATGCGCATCGTCGTGGTCTTGCCAGCCCCGTTTGGCCCCAGGAAACCTACGATCTCGCCGCGCCGGCAGCTAAAGGATATGTCCTCGATGGCGCGCGCGTTGCCGTAGAATTTGGTCAGACGCTCGACAGCGATCATCACGGGTTCGTTGAGCTCTTCCATGATCACTCCAAATAAAAAAGCACACCGCCCCCCTAAGAAGTCAATGTGCTTGCTGCGCACGTCTCGTGTGGCTTGCTTTTTTCCCGACCGGGTAATATAGCGACAAGGCCGCCTGCCGTCAAACAGGCGCACGGCTGGCGAAGGCGTTATAATGCCAACCTCATGTGGAATAAGCGCTCGCAGGCGACCCTCATCTACAATCCGCAGGCCGGTCCTTCCTCGATGGATGAGGCGATCCAACAGGCCGCCCGATTCTGGGAGCATCGCGGTTGGGAGGTAACGATTGCCCCTACGGAATACGCAGGGCACGCCGTTCGCCTGGCCCGGGAAGCGGCAGAGATGGGCCAGCGACTGGTTCTGGCAGCCGGGGGGGACGGCACGCTCGGCGAGGTAGCCAATGGGCTGGCCGGGACCGAAACGATCATGGGGCCGCTACCGGCGGGGACCGGCAACTCCTTCGGCAAGGAGCTGCGGATGCCTCGCCCCAATCTGCTCGACCAGCGGGCGCTGGTCGAGTCGGCGGCGCTGCTCGCCTCCGGCCGGGTACAGCGGATGGATCTGGGACGCTTTCGCGGGGGCAAGTACTGGATGTTGTGGACGGGCGTGGGGATTGACAGCTTTCTGGTCGAGGAGATGGAGCCGCGCTCCAAGCTGTCGAAACGGTTGGGCCGGGTCGGCTATGCTGCTCAGGCGCTCGTGCTGGCGCCGCAATTTGTCCCTATGGAGGCGCGTGTCACGGTTGACGGCAAGCTGTATGAGGATACGTACCTGCTGGTACTCATCAGTAACTGCCGCCGGTATGCAGGCGGCGAGCTGCTGCTCAATCCAACCGGCGCGCTGGACGACGGGCAGTTTGAGGTCTTCCTTTTCCGGGGCGCCGGGGTGACACGCACGGCGACCTATGCCTGGCAGCTATGGCGAGGCGAGCACATGCACAGCGAGGACATCGTCGTGCTGCGCGGTCGCGAGGTGATCGTGGAGACGGCGCGCCCGATCCCGGTCCACACCGACGGCGATCCGGCCGGGGAGACGCCCTTTCACTGTATCATGGTGCCGGAGGCGGTGCGCCTGCTGGTGCCGCGCTCGGCGCCGCGCGGCCTCTTCCGCCAGCCCGGCCTTCAGCTGCGTTAAGCGGCCTGTCGCGTTAGTTGCCCGACTTCTTACGCCACTTCCCGTCGTCGCCCTTTTCGTAGTCCTTCTTGACAGCCGCCCAGGCGACCCTGTGCGCCGTTTCTTCGCGTGTAGCCCCACCGCGCCGTTCCTCCGGTTCGTCGTACTGATCCCAGGCGCTGTTGAAAGCCGCCAGGTAGATCTCCTGGGCATGGGATGGGATGTTATCCCTGACCGATTCGGGAAGCTCGCTAACTCGTTTGTAGGGCATCGTTCCTCCATCTAACTGCCGGTTTTGTACATCTGATGCAGTTATGGCCCCGCGAGAGACGGCGATCCATAGATCGCGGGTACAGAGGCAGGCACAAAACGGTCATATCTTCGCAGCGACGGCGGACCTACCCGCTATAATGGCGCTATGGCTGAAACGATACGACGGCAGGAGTCGGCGGGCGGCGTGGTCTTCCGGCAGCACGAAGGCGTGACGGAGGTCGTGGTCATCGGCGTGGACGCCAGAGGCGAGCAGCGCTGGCAGCTACCCAAAGGGCTTGTGGTCGCCGGAGAACAACCCGAGCAGGCGGCGCTGCGTGAAGTCCGGGAAGAGACGGGCCTTGTCGCGGAAATCCTCCAGCCGCTGGAGACGATTGAGTACTGGTATAACGGGCGCGGTGGGGCCGCGCGCGTGCGCTTCCACAAGTTTGTCTACTTCTACCTGATGCGATATCTGCAGGGTGACACGGCCGATCACGATCACGAAGTGACGGAAGCGCGCTGGACGCCGATTGACGAAGCGGCCCGGATGCTCACGTTCAAGAGCGAGCGCAAGCTGGTGGAGCAGGCGGTGCAGCTGCTGGCCGGGTTGGAAGCCGACTGAAGGGCGCGATTCAACCATATTCCCGGCAGCGGGAGCTCAATATACCGCGCCTAACCGAGACGAGAAATCTTGAATGGGAGCAACAAAACGAGCATAGAGATCGTTTCTGGCTGCCTCTCTTCTTCGCGCCCAGTTACTGCAGAATCTCCTCCCCGTTCTCATGATATCAGGTTGCGTTCACGTACAATTTACGTAAACTTTACATATGGATGTGGTCCATGGATAGGATTGATTTTCGCTCTGATACGGTTAGCTGGCCGACGCCTGCCATGCGTAAGGCGATGGCCGAAGCGTGCGTAGGCGACGACGTCTACGGAGAAGACCCGACGGTCAACGAGCTGGAAGCCCGGGCGGCAGCCCTGGTGGGCAAAGAGGCCGGTCTGCTCGTCAGCAGCGGCACACAGGGCAACCTGGTCGCCATCCTGGCCCAGGCGGGCCGGGGAGACGAGGCGCTGGTAGGGCGCGACGCCCACGTCGTCTGCTGGGAAGCAGGCGGTATGTCGTCTCTCGGGGGCGTGGTGCCCCATACTCTGGCGACCGATGAGATGGGACGTATGGACCTGACCGAGCTGGAAGAGGCTATCCGGCCCGACGATCCCCACCTGCCGCAAACGCGCCTGATCCTGCTGGAAAACAGCTACGGCGCGCGGGCCGGGGCGGCGATTCCGCCTGACTACTTTGCGGCTGTCCGGGACATCGCGGACAGGCATGGACTGCGCGTCCATCTCGACGGCGCGCGGCTCTTCAATGCGGCGGTGGCGCTGAATGTCGGCGCGGACGCGATTACCCGGCACGTAGACTCCGTGACGTTCTGCCTGAGCAAAGGGCTTTGCGCGCCGGTCGGTTCGGTGCTCTGTGGCTCAGCGGACTTCATCCACGAGGCGCGCCGCGTGCGCAAGCTGCTGGGCGGCGGTATGCGCCAGGCCGGCATTATCGCCGCTGCAGGACTGGTCGCGCTGGACGAGATGATCGAGCGGCTAGCGGACGACCACGCCCACGCCCGTCTCCTGGCAGAAGGCCTGGCGACCATTCCCGGCATCGTCGTCTCGCCTGAGAGTGTCCAGACGAACATGGTTTTCTTCGAACTGGGCGACGAGGTCGCGCTGAACGCCGCGGACGTCATTGACCGGCTGGCAGCCGACAACATCTGGGTTGGAGATCAAGGGCCGCGCTCGTTTCGCGCCGTTACCCATTACTGGATCGGACCAGACGAGGTTGCGCTATTTGTAGAGCGGTTGCGGGCCGTGCTCCATGGCTAGCGCGCCAGATGGTGAGGGAAGCAGCATGACGAGTCTGATCGGTCGGGTCATTGACAACTATCGCCTGGAATCGCTCCTGGGCGACGGCGGAATGGGCACTGTCTACCGGGCCTACGACGCCAATCTGGAGCGCTGGGTGGCGATCAAGCTGATGCATCCTCACTATGCCCGGCAGCCGGAGTTTCGCGCGCGCCTGCGCCAGGAAGCCAAGGCGGCGGCAGCCCTCGACCACCCGTCGATCGTGCGCATTCTCGACTATGGCGACAATGGCGACATGGCCTACATCGTCATGGAGTACGTGGGCGGCGGCAACCTGCGCGCCCATCTCCAGCGACTGCAGAGCCGCCAGCGCTACCTGCCCCTGCAGCAGACGCTGCAGATCGGCTACCAGCTCGCCGATGCGCTGGGGTATGCCCATGCCAACGGCGTCATTCACCGCGACGTCAAGCCGAGCAACATCATCCTCAAGCAGCTCAACCGGCCGGAAGAAGCGGGAGAAGCGCCGTTTCGCGCTGTCCTGACAGATTTCGGACTGGTGAAGCTGCTACTGGACGATTTTCATCTCACGCAGAGCGGAACGACGCTCGGCACGCCGGCTTATATGTCGCCCGAGCAGTGCCAGGGACTGGAGCTGGATGGGCGCAGCGACCTCTATGCGCTCGGCGTCCTGCTCTACGAGCTGCTTACGAACCGGCTGCCGTACCAGTTCAAGACGCTGGCCGAGGCGATTGCCACGCACATGCGCGGGGAGATGCCGCCCCCAGTCCGCGAGCTGCGCCCGGAAGTTCCGGCCGTCGTCGATGCCATCGTCACTAAGGCGCTGGCCAAGTCGCCGGCCGAGCGCTTTGTCAGCGGGGAAGCGATGGCCGGCGCGCTGCGCAGCGCGCGTTTCTCGCTGGCCGATAGCCCAACGCGTGTCCTGCCGCTGGAAGACGAGGGCGAGCTGCTCCTGGGTGACGTGCCGCCGGGATATGCATTGCGGATCAACACGCCCGGGCGCGAGCCGACAATGGTCGAGCTGGCGCGTCCCACGATGTCGCTGGGCCGGGACTCCGAGAACGACGTCGTTCTGCCTGCAGACGGGGTATCACGCTTTCACGCTCGCCTTGTTGCCGCGCCAGCCGGCTGGCAGGTGCTTGACCTCGGCGGTGTTAACGGCACCTTTCTCAATGGCGAGCGATTGCAGGTCAGGACGCCGGTCGCCCTGACGCCCGGCGACCGGCTGCAGATCGGCCCCTATGAGGTGGAGTTCCTGGGACCGGCAGGGGACCAGGCGGGCACTGCCGTGCCTTTCCAGTTCACGCCTCTGCCGGAACAGCCGACGCAGCCGCCACAAGGCGGCGCGGTCACGCCAGGGCCAATGGGACCACGCCCGCCGCTGGAGGTCTTCCTGGCCCGCGACCGCGTAGCCGTGGCTCCCGGCGAGCGTGTGGAGTTTAACGTCGAGATCGCCAACCGGAGCCAGGTGGACGACCGGATCACGGTGATCGTCGAGGGGCTGCCCGACGATTGGGTCGATGCGCCGGACGAGTTCATCAGTGTCCCGGCGGGCCGCACGGCGCAGGTGACCCTCGTCTTCCAGCCGCCGCGACAGGTTGAGACAGAGCCCGGACGGCGGCGCTTCCGCGTTGTCGTCCGCTCCCAGCAGTTCCCGGAGATCGAGCCGGACGCGACGGCCTCGCTGCTGGTCGGCAGCTACGAAGAGCTGGAGGTGTCGCTGAAGCCGCGCCAGCTTGAGCTGCCCGGCGTCGTGGAGGTTCGGGTTAGCAATCGTGGCAACGCACCGACGACGGTCGTCGTTGCCGGACGCGATCCAGATGGCTTGATCACGTTTGTGGGCGAACATACCCAGGTCCGCCTGGAGCCACGCCAGCGGGCGACAGTCAGCCTGGAGCTGCGCCCGCAGCGGCTTAACTTCTTCAGCCGCTCCATGGCTCATCCCTTCGGCATCGACGTCAGCAGCCGTACGGGGACGGCGCGCAGGACCGTCACCGGAGAAGCGGACATCGTGCCCATTATCCCGCTCTGGATCAGCTACAGCGTTCTGGTGATCGTCGTCTTCGCCTGCGTCTTTACGACCATGTTTCTGCTCTTCGGGCGGGATCGGGGCGTCAATGCGGCTTCGGCGACGGCTACGGCTCAGGCCGCGTTCGATCTGCAGACGATTGTCGCCGCCACGGCGACGATCGACGCGGCGACCCGTTTTGCAGCTACGCCAACCTCCACGCTGGGCGACCGTGACGGCGACGGCCTCAGCGATGCGCAGGAGACGATGCTGGGCACGCTGATCGATAGTCCCGACACCGATGGCGATGGCCTCTCTGACGGCCTCGAAGTGCTTGTGCATGGCTGCGATCCGCTGCGCCGGGATACGGACGGCGATGGCCTCAGCGACTGGGAGGAGGTCTTCCTCCACGGCACGCGCTGCGACAATCCTGATACGGACGGGGATGGCATCAGCGACGGCGTGGAGGTAGCCCAGGGGACCGACCCGCTACAGGGCGCACCGCCCACGGCGCCCCCGACGGCTATCCTGACGCCGAGCAGCACCCCTACCGCATCGCTGACGCCCAGCGTAACGCCCACGGGCCAGCCAACCGCAACGCCGACGGTAACCGGCACGCCAACCACAACCGGAACGCCTTCTGCCACCCCGACGGTGACGCCGACGAGCACGGCGACCGCCACGTCAACGGTCACATCGACGCCGACGGCCACTTCCGAACCGGCCTTTGTCTGCTACCCGACGACGCCGCTCGTGGATGGCCAGCTCACCGACGCAATCTGGGCAAATGCCAGCCGTATCCAGTTTGCGCCGGCCGGCAGCCCCGACCGGCCGATGACGCTGGCTCTGGCCCAGTCAGGAACGATCCGCTTTGCCGGCCTGACCATCAGCGATCCGGCGATCGAAGACACGGATGAGGTGCGGCTCTACCTGGACATCAATAACAACCAGGGCGATCCCGACAGCGCCGACCGCCTGTTCATCATCCGGCGCGACGGCACGGCTTCGGTGCAGCCGGGTGTGGGCACGAACAACGACCTGCTGACCTGGGAAGCCAACGCCAGCCAGACGGTAGCGGTCGGCGTGGCCGAGCTTGACGGCGCGTGGGCAGCCGAGATATTGCTTGAAGACGCGGTCCTCGGCCCGATGGCTAACCCGATCGGCCTGATGCTGCAGATCACGGACGGCGTGGCTGTGATTAGCTGGCCGGAGGGCGCCGATCCATTTGTCGCCAGTGGATGGGATGAAATCGCCAATCCCGGCTGCCCGTAAGGGGGCCGGCTGAGCTACTGGCCCGCGTCCAGGCCGTCGAAGAGATCGTCCATGCGCAGCCCGGGCGCCGGCTCCGGGCGGGCGAGATGGAAGTATTCCCGGCTGAGCAGCGCCTTCATGGCGCTATCGGGCAGGCGGCGAAAGCGGCTGTTGGGGCCGAACTGCGTCTGATGGCAGTCCCAGGCCGCCCACTTCTGGTCGATGAAGTCACTCACGTCGAGCACGGCGTGGGCCTCGTAATCGGGAACGCCGGCT
>JAAYYY010000490.1 GCA_012515125.1 Chloroflexota bacterium | reverse complement strand
TGGACGGGGACGCCCGCCAATGCCACGTGCTCTGTGGAGCTGAAGAAATGGGTCGCCGGGGGCCAGCGGCTGATCGCTTCGCCGATCTGTCTGGCCTCAAAGAGAATCGTGTCGACGCCCGCCCGCTGCAGGGCAATCGCCATCTCGATGCCGATGGGTCCGCCGCCGACGACGGCGACCTCGACTTCCCGCGCCGGGTACCTGTCCTGACTGTTGTGTGAGCTGCCGTTGAGTTCCATCTTTCCTCGTTTGTGATTTCTCGCGCAACCATACCCGATCCGGGTTGTTTCTGCATTAGAAGCCGGTACACTAACCCCCGCGCTCTGACCCAGCGACGGATTCAGCTATGCAGCTTTACTACATACGCCACGCGCAGTCGGCTAACAACGCCCTGTATATCGAAACCGGTTCGGAGATTGGGCGGCACCACGACCCGCCGCTCAGCGAGAAGGGCGTGCGGCAGCTTCCCTATCTGGCGGCGCTCATCGCCGGCGGCAACCCGGACGCGCCAGCGCCGAGAAACGACCCCGCCAACCGGCGCGGGTTTGGCCTTACCCACCTGTACACGAGCCTGATGGAGCGGGCGATTCAGACCGCCTCGGCCATCGCCGCCGCCACGAAGCTGTCGCTCGAAGGCTGGATCGACGTACACGAACATGGCGGCATCTTCGAGGTGGACGAGGCGACCCAGACCCGGCGCGGCCTGCCCGGCCCGGGCCGCAGCGAGCTTGCCAGTCGTTTTCCTCACCTGCTCCTGCCGGACGACCTGCCTGAAGAGGGCTGGTGGAATCGCCCCTATGAAGAGGAAGACGCGCTGTTCGTCCGGGCGCAACGTTTTCTGGCCGATTTGCTGGCGCGCCACGGCGGCAGCGACGACCGCGTCGCCGTCGTCAGCCACGCCGGCTTTTACCGCGCCGTGTTGCGCGCCCTGCTCGGCTTCAGCACTGCCTATCCGCACGAGAGCGACGGGCAGCTCCCCGTCTACTTTGGCCTCAACAATACGGGCATCACCCGGATAGACTTCTACGAGGACCGGCGGGCCATCGTCTATCTCAACCGCCTCGACCACCTGCCGGACGAGCTGATTACCTGAGTCTACTCCTCGCCCGGCACGACGATCTCGTCCAGCCGCCAGCCGATTTGCTCGTCGAAGACCATGCGCAGCACGCGGGTCACCTCGCTTTCGTCACTCAGGGTCAGCGTTGCCAGCAGCTCCGTCGTCGTCGTTCCGCTGGTCGCCGTCTCCACGAGGTAAACGGCCGGTCGCTGCCCCTGTAGCTGCAGCAAGAGCAGCGGCAATTCGCCCGGCCCCAGCCGCTCTTTCAGCGCCGCCGACATATAGGGCCGCGCCTCGCGCCCGCTGGGATCGCGCAGCACGGCAGCGAACCAGTCCACGCCGGCCTGCGCCGGGTCTTCCAGGTAGAGGAGCTGATCTTCAAGCACGACTGAGTCGAGGATGTGACCGAGGATCTCGTCCAGGGCGGCAGGCAACGGCCCGGTGCGGCTGCGCGCGAAGAAGTCGTAGCTGCGCAGCCCGACCTGCAGCAGGGCGTGGCGCTCCAGCCCGGCGTCGCTCTCCACGGTCATGCTGACCCCGCTGCCCCAGGTGAGCGATAGCGGCTCGCTCGCAGTCACTTCGTACTCGCCCAATAGCGCCTGTGGCTCCGGTAGAAAGTCGCCCCAGGCGAAGCCGGCGCTGAAAGGGCTTTCCGCATCCGGCGCCCAGAGCGTGTCCTCTACCTGCGCCCACCCTTCCGGCACGTCGAAGGTCACGGCGGCCTCCTGAACGGTCACGCTTTGCCACACCGCCGGCGGCTCCAACCCGGTCGCCGGCTCCGGCGTCGCCGTCGGGGGTGGGGTGGGCGTCGGTGGTGGTCCCTCTGGCGCGGTCGTCGCCGGCGGTGCTTCCGTGGGCGCGGCTTCGGTCGGCTCCGCTGCTCCGGTCGGCTCCGCTGCCTCGGCTGCCTCGCCGAGGGTGAGCGTCTCCAGCAGGTCGGCGCGTGTCTCCAGCGTCTCGGGGTCGTGCAGCGTCAGGACGATCAGCCGGCCCTCGTGCTCGACGAAGAACCATTCCAGCGCCGGCTCGCTGCCGAGCATCGCCCGCCGCGCCGGTATGTCGCCAATCGTCGTCTCTGCCAGCTCCGGCGCCTCGTCGCAATCGGCGCAGTGTAGCTCAACGGCTGCCTCTTCAGCCGCCAGCTCCCCGGCGTCGGCGACAAAGAGAGCGCTGCTCGCGGGCCCGGGCCCGACCGGCTCCGGGCCTAGCTGGTAATAGCGGCCCAGCCGCGTCATCCCCTGCTCGACCACCTGCCAGTCCGGCGGCAGCTCCAGGCTGAATGCGCCGGACTCGTCTGTGAACTCCTGCATCGGCGGCGGCGTCGCAGTGCGGGCCGGCCCGCCGCCCGCGGCGCGCTCGACGGTGGGGAAGGGCGTCGGCGTCGCTTCGCCGCAGGCCGTCAGTGCCAGAAGCAGCAGGCTGAGCCAGAGCGCCAGCCCGAAACGATCCCGACTCAATCTCGACATAGGCAGCCGATTGTAGCCAATGGCTCCGGCCATTGCCACCGGCCGATTTGTATCCATCTTCTACCCTTATGCTGCGCCCGGCTGTGGTAGAGTAACAGGGATCGAACCGGCACAGCTATCCAGACGCAGGAGAATCGTATGCTCAACCTCAAAGTCGACAGCCTCTTCGAGCGTGTCCCCGCCCTCAAAGAAGCCGGGGTAAAGGTCGCTCGCGCCATTCACGAGCAGGTGCTCGCCGCCGGAGAGCCAGTCCGTGAGGTCATGGACGTGCTGCACGGCACCTGGCTCGGCCATCCCCTGCATCCCGTACTGACCGACGTCGTCGTCGGCGCGTTCTCGCTGGGCAGCCTGTTCGACCTGGCGAGCCTGATGGGCGGAGGCAGCAGCGCGCGCAGGGCCGCCGACGTACTCACCGCCGTGGGGACTGCCTCGGCCATACCCACGGCGATTACGGGCCTGGCTGACTTTTCGGCGATTCCTAGAGGCGCCGCCGCACACGGACTGACCCACGCCGCTGCCAACAGCACCGCTTTGCTCTTCTACCTGCTGTCGCTCGCCGCGCGTAAAAACGGCGAGCGCGGCAAGGGGATCGCCCTCTCCACGGCGGGCATGGTGGTGGTCACGGCCGGCGCCTACCTGGGCGGCCATCTGGTCTTCAGCAAGCGGGTCGGCGTGGACCACACGGAGCGCGTCACCGAGCCGCAGGACTGGGTGGCGGTGATGAACGAAGGCGACCTGCTGCAGCAGGAGCCCGTGCGCACCGAGGCGGCAGGTAACGGGGTGTTGCTCTACCGCAGCGGCGACCGGGTGCTCGCCGTGGGCGCGACCTGCCCGCACGCCGGCGGCCCGCTGGAGGAAGGGGCCTTTTACGATGGCTGCGTGCAGTGTCCGTGGCACGATTCGGTCTTCAATCTGGAAGATGGCTCGGTGGTCCACGGCCCGGCGATTTATGCCCTGCCGGCCTACGAGGCGCGGCTGCGCGGCGGGCGCGTGGAGGTGCGACTGGCGAAGCCGGCCTGAGGCGGGTTGAAAACCCGCCCTACCCTCTCTCCGGCTCAGAGCAGGGTGTGCCCCAGCCTTCAAGCAGCCAGCAGCCCATATCCTGCGCCTCCCAGGCGGCGGCGTCCACCCAGGTCGCCGCCGCTAATAGATCCCAGTGCAGGTGATTGCCTGTCGAGAGGCCGAGGCTGCCCACTTCCCCAACCTGATCTCCCGCCTCCACGACCTGCCCCGGCGTGACGTGGACCTCCGACATGTGGTAGTAGCCGGTGTAGATGCCCAAGCCGTGGTCGATGAGCACGGCGCCGCCGCGCACGTAGAGGATTTCGGCCAGCACCACTGTTCCCCGCGCCGCCGCATAGACGGGCGTTCCGCCATAGGCGGCAAAGTCTACCCCCTCATGATAGGTGCGGTAGGGGCCGCCATTGTAGCTGCGCCGCGCTCCGTAGCGGCTGCTGATCTGCAGGTAGCTCTCAATCGGATAGCGGAACGGCTCCTGCCACTGCGGCGCGTTGGTGACCTGCGACCAGATGGCGTAGAGTCGCTCGCCCTCGGCCCGGATAGCCTCCTGGTCGATCTCTGCTGCGGCGCCGCTCAGCGTGAGCTGGTCGTAGTCCCAGCTTCCCGGAGCAAACTGCCAGGGCTGCGCCCAGAGCGGCGCGTCCGGGAGCTGGATCGACAGCTCGGGAGCGCCCGGGTAAAAGAAGGCGCCGGTTGCGCCCACGCCGACGACGCGGTCGCCGTTGACGAAGCTCGGCATCAGGCTGGCGTTCAGCCGCGCCGTGACCGAGAGGACGCCGCTCGCCGTCGCCCGGTAGCCGATGGCCTGCCCCGGCACTGCCGGGAGCTGGGAGAGCTCCAGACTGGCAAAGCCGGGAGGCAGGTCCTGGGGCACGCCTTCAGTTGCCGGCACGTAGATGGGCCGGTAGAAGTTCGGCCGGAGCGGGTCGTCCACGCCGTTGAGCCGGGCCAGCGCCCACGGGTTCTGGTTCGTGGCGACCGCCAGGCGCAGCAGGCTGCCGGCCGGACGGCGCAGCAGCCCGGTGCGTTCGGCTGCCTCTGCCGGTAGCTGGATGGTCGAGCCGGCAACAGGCTGCCGGTAGCGGTTAGGGTGGGGATTCGCCGCCTGCAGTTGCTCCTGGCTGACGCCGTAGCGCATCGCCAGCGCCGCCCACGTATCGCCTGGAGCGACGGCATGGACCGGCGGCTGGGGCTGCTCCTGCCCGCGCGCGGGCGCCGCCGCGGCGAAGAGCAGCGCCAGGGCGACAACAAGACTGACGAGAATGAACTGCTTTCTCACCACCATGGCGATTGATTGTAGCAACCTGCCAAAAAAAAGCCCCCGGCGACGGACCGGGGGCTTTTGTGGGGAAATGGGACCGACGATCGCCGTTAGTCGTTGGCCTTGCCGTGGCCGTTGCCGTTGCCACGACTATCGGCCGGTTGTTTCGCCTGGCCCGGCGGCACGTGACTGCCGTTGGCGCCGTTGTTTTTCTTCTCTTGCCCGGGCGGAGACCAATCATCGTCCTTCTTTTCCAGGCCGGGGGGCGCGTTATTGTCCCTGTCGTTGCCCCGTCCCGGCTTGTCATTGCCCAATCCGGGGGCAGCGCCCAGCTCCTTACGGATATTGCCCCAGCCCATGCCCTCGGCGCGGAGGGCGAACACTTCCTCTGCCGTCAGCCCCACTTCTTCGCTCAACAGGTAGGCCAGCTCAATCTCGCCGAAGCCATAGCCCTGGCAGAACCAATCCATGATCTCCTCGTAGCTGACCCCATAATTGGCAGCCAGCGTCGTGGCGTGTGGATGCGG
>JAAYYY010000489.1 GCA_012515125.1 Chloroflexota bacterium | reverse complement strand
CGCTGGAGCGCGTGCACACCGAGGGCTACCGGCTCTTCGTCGATCCGCTGCGCTTCAACGGCAATTACCATCTGCATTACTATCCGCGACTGGCGGAGCGGCTGGACCAGTTCCGGCCCGACATCCTGCACATGGACGAAGAGCCGTATAACGTGGCGACGTGGCTGGGGGTGCGGCAGGCGAAAGCGCGCGGCATCCCGTCCCTCTTCTTTTCGTGGCAGAACATCAACCAGATCTATCCGCCGCCCTTTCGCTGGATGGAGAAGTGGGTGCTGCAGAATGTGGATTACGCTCTGTTTGGCACGGAGTCGGCTGCCGGCGTTGCGCGGTCGAAAGGCTACCGCGGGCCGGACCGGGTGATTCCCCAGTTTGGCGTCGATCCGGATCTCTTCCATCCTCCGGCGCGGCGCGACGCCGGGCGGGTGCTGACGATCGGCGCGGCGGGCCGGCTGGTGCCGGAAAAGGGGCTGGACATCCTGCTAAACGCGGCGGCCGGGCTATCCGGCATCTGGCGGCTGCACATTGCCGGCGAAGGGCCCGAGAGGAGCGCCCTGGAACGGCTGGCGGTGGAGCTGGGCATCGGCGAGCGCGTTGTTTTCGATGGGGCGATTCCGAGCATGGAGATGCCCGCTTACCTGCGCGAGCTGGACGTTCTCGTTCTACCCTCGCGCACGCGGCCGCGCTGGAAGGAGCAGTTCGGCCGTATCCTGATTGAAGCGATGGCCAGCGAGGTCGCCGTGATCGGCGCGGCGAGCGGGGAGATTCCCAACGTCATCGGCGAAGCCGGGCTTGTCTTCCCGGAAGGCGATGCCGAGGCGCTGCGCGGCTGCCTGCAGCGGCTCTTGCAGGAACCTGGGCTGCGGGATAGGCTGGGAACGCGCGGCCGGGAACGGGTCCTGCAAAGCTATACGCAGGCGCGGGTCGCGGCGGCGACTGTAGATGTCTATCGCTCCCTCGTGAAGGAGTCGCGTTGATGGAAAGACGACAGCGAAAGCTGCGCATTGTGGGGCTGGCTCTGATTATCATCGCCCTTCTCCTGGGCGTGTATATCACGGTTGCGTTCCTTGCCTACCAGAGCGGGCAGGAGCTTCAGGCTGAGCGAGCGGAACAGACACGAACGGCGGCGATTGCCGTACAGGTGGAGCGGGCGCGTGAGGAAATCGCCGAGGGCAATCACCGGCTGGCGATGCGCCGTCTGGAGTGGGTGCTGGAGCGCGAGCCGGAGAACGCCACGGCAATAGCGCTAATGGCCGAGGCGCAGGCCGCCGGCGCGACGCCAACAGCGCCCGGCCAGACCGAGACGCCCGAATCGGCCCCGACCGTCGAGCCGGCAGACGGGACGCCGGAAGCTGACGAAACAGAGGCAGCCCGCGAGCTAAGCCGGCTTGCTAATCTGGTGAAGGCCGAGGAGTGGGACGAGGCGATCACCGGTTTGCTGGCGCTGCAGAACCAGTATCCTGATTATGAACGGCGACGGAGCGACGAGCTGCTGCAGGACGCCTACATCGGCCTCGGCCTGGAAGAGCTGTATGGCGAGCAGGTCGAGCTGGGCATGTATTACCTGGGACTGGCGGAAGGGCTGGGCGTGCTGCCGCAAGAGGTGCGCGACCAGATGTTATGGGCGGAGCTATATCTCGGCGGCATGGCCTATTATGGCGTCAACTGGGACGTATCGCTCTTCTACTTCCGGCAGCTCTGTCCGGCGGCGCCGTTCTACCAGGGCGCCTGCGAGAAGCTGTACACGCTTCTCATGCAGGCGGGCGACAGCTTTGCCGCGCAGGGGGAGTGGTGCCCGGCGCAGTCTTACTACCAGGAGGCATCCAGCGTGCCCGGCGCGGAGAATATCTCGCAGAAACTGGGCCAGGCGCGACAGGGATGCGCCGACGCTACGCCGACCCCCAGCGGACCGCTGACGGATACGCTGCCGCTGACGGGAACGCTGCCGCTGACCGGTACCTTGCCGCAAGGCCCGCCCGGCGTTGTGACCGAAACGGCGCCGGCTGAAACCCCCTGAAAATTCTAAGTAGCCGGTCATGGCGGTAGCCCCTGCCTGCCGCCGCCGCTATAATCGCGCCGATGCCTGAACTTGGTGAACCGCTCAGCGAACGGGAGCTGGACGTTCTGCAATACGTCGTGGAAGGGGCGACAAACCGGGAAATCGCCGATGCCCTCTCGATTAGCCCCAACACCGTCAAGGTCCACTTGCGCAACATCTACAGCAAGCTGGGCGTCAGTACGCGCACCGAGGCGACAACGGTCGCCCTACAGCGAGGCGCCGTATCGATTCCAGGCATTGAAGCTGACGGCGACGAAGCCACCAGCGCCGGCGAGAAT
>JAAYYY010000488.1 GCA_012515125.1 Chloroflexota bacterium | reverse complement strand
GCGCCCAGCGGCTGTACAGCACGCCGTTTGCCAGTAGATGGTCAAGCTGCGTCAGGCGCAGCAGATGGAAGCCGAGATCGTCCGTGCAGACCAGCGCCGGCCGGCGAAAGAGGGGCCACACGGCGACGAGGCCCAGCGCGCCGATGGCCAGCACCGTCAAAAACGGTCCGCCATAGCGCCACGAGGTGTGCCGTTCCTGCCGGTCAGCCATCGGGAGTAACCTCCACGCTTTGCGGCAAGAAGAAATGGTCGCCGGCCGGCACGTTCGTTCCGCCGGCGGGCAACCGCTCCCCCGCAGCCGGATCATAGATGCCCACCCGCAGCCGGTAGAGGCCCGGCGGCGCGCCGGCCGGTACGGTCAGGCTATACTCGTCGGCGATAATCTCGCCGGGCAGCCAGCCGGTCGTCGGCCGGCTTCCGCCCGCCGGAGGCTGGTCACGCTGGGCGACGATCTCGCCGTCCGGCCCGACTAGGTGGACAAAGACGGTGTAGCCGGTCGCCGTCGTCCCCTCGGCGCGCCAGTACAGAGCCAGCGACAGCTCCTCGCCCGGCCGGATCTCCCCGGCGCTTAACGTGTAGCCGGCCAGAGTCGCCAGCTCGCCAAACTGTGCAGAGGTCGCGGAAGCAGCGATCGGCAGATCGAAAGTACGGACCGGCGCCTCGACGGTCACCGCGCTCAGCTCCAACGCTTCGCCGGCGGCCTGCCCTTCGCCGTCCATCAGCTCCAGCAGCAGGCGATAGCGCCCGCTTTCCACGGCACTGTTGTTTTGCCCGGCCACAACGGCCGGTACCAGCAGGGCCCGGTCGTCGCGCAGACGGGAGCCCGCTTCCCAGCGGGAGGTCGGGTAGCTCTCCCGGCCGGGCGTCCACGCCATCGCCGCCACCGTCTCGCCCGTTTCGGCGATCAGGCGCAGCCGGGCCCGATAGTTCGCGTCTGGCGCATCCGTCGCCTCCCAGAAAAAGGTCAGCGGCAAAGCACCGCCGACGGCGACTTCTTCCGGCGGCCCGTTCACGCCCAGCAGCGCCAGCGACGCAACAGGCTGCCAGTTCAGCGCCCGCTCGATCCGCAGAGATGCTACAGAAGGCTGCTCGCCGGCCGGCTCGATGGCCACTTCCGCCAGCGGAAACATCCCGCCGGGCGGCAGGTCCGGCCTGTTGCGTACCGGCAGCCGGCGCCCGCTTCTGGCGTCGTAGACCGTCACCAGCAGGCTGTACCTGCCGGGTGGCGTGCCGGGGGCCAGCGCCAGCCGGTGTACGTCGCGCGCGTATTCGCCGGGCAGCCAGCGCGTCGTCGGGTAGTCGGCCGGGTGGAAGCTGTCCTGCTGCCCGTAGCGCCGGCCCAGCTCGTCCACCAGGTGAACGCCCACGCTGTATTCGACCGACAGCGGATGTAGCGCGCGCCAGTAGAGCGTCAGATCGACGGTTCCGTCGGCCGGCACTGGCGCTTCCGGCAGATCGTAGCCCAGCAGGAGCAGCTCGCCGTCGAAGTCCACCTGCAGCGGCACGTCGGCGTCGCGCACGGCCTGCCCGTCGAAGCCGGAGCGCACGAACGGGTTGGGCTGCCGGTCGAGCACGGCGCCCTTGAGCAGAACCAGGGCAAGACCGGCGCCCACGACGACGGCTACCGCGCGTGGCCTTATCGGGGCCGGCTCCGTCGCCGCCCGCGGGCGCGGTCCCAGCGCAGCGGCAGCCGCGAATAGAGCGAGGCTGAGGCCGGACAGAACGGCGCTCCAGAACCGAACCGGCGTGTCGCCGAAGGATAGGGTAATGGTCTGGCGCCCGGCCGGAAGCTCGGCAGCCAGCAGGCCGTGGGGTCCGGCGGCGAAGGTCTCCTGAGGCCGGCCGTTGGCCTCCAGCTCCCAGCCCGGGAAGGCGTACCAGTGGAATCGCGCCTCGAAGGGCGACGCTGCTTCCAGCGTGATCGTCGCGTCGGTGATCCCGTAATGCTCCTCCAGGATTTCCACCGTGGAGGGCAGGGCGGCGCTGTCCAGCCGAGTGATCAGGTAATCCGGCGCGCTGGCTTCGTAGAGCGGCAGAAGTGTATCTGGCGGCGGCAGCGTTTCCACCTGCGCCGGCAGGTATTCGCCGACCGAAGTCGTGCCCAGCCAGCCGGTCTCGGCCTCAAAGCGGATGACGTCGGCCGGAGCCAGCCCCAGCGCGGCGGGCACGTCGCCGGGGAATAGCCAGGGCAGGCCGGCGGCGGCAAGCAGGACGAGGCTGCCGCCCATCTGCAGCCACGCCGACGCCGGCAACCGGCTGGCCCCCAGCCCCGCCAGCAGCGCCGCAAGCAGGCTCGCCGGGCCGATGAAGCGCCACGGGAACAGGACAAGGTAGAGCAGCGGCAGCCTTTCCCAGAGGAAGCGGCTGGCCGGCAGCACCATCAGCAGCAGGCCGATCGCTGCCACGCTGAGCGCCACACGGTGGGCGCGCTGCCCTGCTGAGAGCTGGGTCGCGGTCCCGCTCCGCCACGGCAGCCAGGCTACCAGCGCCAGCAAGAGCTGGGGAATGCCCAGCCCAAAATCGAGCGGCGGGTTGACCTGAACCGGGTCCACCGGGCGCGGGACAGCCAGCAGCTCGCGCACGGAAAGGAAATGGTTGCCGTAGAAGAAGTTCGCCGAGCCGTAGAGCCGCTCTATCTGCACCAGATCGCGCTCCGCGAGAGCGGGCAGCCAGAAGAAGGCAGTCAGGCCCAGGGCCAGCGCCAGGCCGGTTAGGGGATGGGTCGCCAACCTGCGCAACCGGAAACCCTCGTCGTCCCGGCCGGCCCGGCTGCCGGCGACGAGCAGGAAGAGGGTGTAGGCCAGCAGCAGCGCGCTGCCCACCAGGGCCATGATGTTGTGGCTGAGAAACAGGCCAGCGTAAGCCAGGACGAGCAGGATGAAGGAGGCCCGGCTGCGGCGGTTGGCATGGTGATGAAGCGCCGCGAGCGAAAGGGAGAGCCAGGCCAGGCCCCACAGCTCGGCCAGCGTGCCCCGGTGCAGGGCGTCGTAGAGGAAGTAGGGCGAGTAGGCCGCGGCGAAGGCTGCCACCAGCCCGGCGACGGTGCCGAACAGGGCCCGTCCCCAGTAGAACATGCCCAGGGCGAGACCGAACAGCGCCAGCGCGTACCCGATCTGCGCCGCCGCAGGCGCCGAGAAGCCCACGGCGCGCGGCAGCAAGAGGATGTAGTAGCTCAGCGGCCCGTAGTAATTGAACAGCGGGAAGCCAAAGCCGTAGCCCAGATCGGGAAGCCAGCGGGGGTACAGCTCGCCATGCGCGACGGCGTGTTCCAGCTCGACCAGGCGATAGAGATGGAGCAGCCCGTCGCCGCGCCACGGCAGATGGCCTGCCAGCAGCGGCTGGAGCGCCAGGAGCACGCCAGCGACCAGGGCAACCATAACTGCCCATGGCGCTGGCTGCTGGCGACGGAGCGGGGCGCGATCGTCCATGGAGTTGCGGAGGCGGGCGCCGGAGCCCCTGGTCCTCAGGGCGAAGTCATCGGGCGCTCTGCCGCTGCTTCGGCGGATGGCTTCGTGACGCCGCCCACCGCCTCTACGCCGGATGAACGCCCGGTGATGATGTCGCGGATGTAATAGACGGGCTTGCCCTGGCTCTCGTAGTAAGTGCGCACGATCAGCTCGGCAAGCAGCCCCATCACGAGAAACTGGATGCCGATCAGGACGAGCACGACGGCGAGCAGAAGCAGCGGCCGGTCGCCAATCTGCACGGCGTGAAAACCTTCCCAGCCGCCGCGAATGCCCCCCAGTACTTTGAGCGCCGTCAGGTAAAGGCCCAGCAGCCCGCCCAGCCCACCGGAGATGATGCCGATGCTGCCCAGCAGGTGCATCGGCCGGTCGCTATAGCGGCGCAAAAAGAGCACCGTCAACAGGTCGAGAATGACGCGGAAGGTCCGCGAGAGGCCGTACTTGGACTCTCCTGCCACGCGTGTCCGGTGGCTGACCGGCACCTCGGCCATGCTGAAGCCGGCGGCGCTGACCATCTCGGGAATGAAGCGGTGCATCTCGCCATACAGATGCAGCTCGTCTACGACGGGCGCTCGGAAGGCGCGGAGGGAGCAGCCCCGGTCGTGCAGCCGCACGCCGCTGGTCCGGGCGATGAGCCGGTTGGCCAGCCGCGAGGGTAGCTTGCGCAGCAGGAAAGGGTCCTGGCGATGGACGCGCCAGCCGTTAACTACGTCGTACCCTTCCTCTAGTTTGGCGAGCAGGGCGGGGATGTCCGCCGGATCGTTCTGGCGGTCGGCATCCAGGGTGACGATCACCTTTCCCGTGGCCTGGCGGAAGCCGGCGGCAAAGGCGGCTGTCTGTCCGAAGTTGCGCCGGAAGCGGATGGCGACGACGCGCGGCTCTTCCTGGGCCAGCTCGGCCAGAAGCTCGCTGCTGCCGTCACGGCTGCCGTCGTCCACGAAAATGACTTCGTAGGAGAGATCGGGCCCTTCCAGCGCATCCCTGATCTCGGCCAGCAAGGGGCGGATGTTAGCCGCCTCGTTGTAGACGGGAACGACGAGGCTCAGAGCCGGCGCTTCCATTTCCTCTGGTGACATAAGGAGTGATTCTAATCGGCGACCCCTACCAGGGCAAGGTTTCCCCGGAGCAGGCCGCTCAGTCCTCGACTTCTTCCTCGTCGGGCAGCAGGCCGGCCTCGGTGATGCGCAGCCGGTAGACGCCCTTGAAGTCGTCCGGGTCGGCAGGCTCGCCCTTGCGCAGGATCTCGATCTTGCCCCTGTGCGCGAGCTGCCGGCTGGCGAGGCGGATGCGCTTTGTCAACGTCTGCCAGTGATTGGGCAGAATGGCCATGGCCACGTCCTCCGGCCGGACCCGGCCCTCCAGCCGTTCAGCGCGGCAGAGGGCCAGAATTGTGGCCTCGACCTCGTCGTCGCTCACCCGCCGTGGCTTTCGTTCCGCATCTGTCGCCATCATCACCTCGCTTTACTCGTGGCGCTGTCCCGATTGGTGCCGCATCTTAATCGCAAACGGCCAATTCCTCAAGTCGAAGGATGGCACAGAAAGCGGAGCGCGTGTACGATTCTGGCATGGCGTCAGGGGACCGGTCCCGGCCCTGGCACAGGCAAGAGGCTTCTTCATGCAGGTATCCGTCATCACCACCGTCAAAAACGAGGGCGAGGCGATCCGCCTTCTCCTCGACTCTTTGCTCCAGCAGGTACGCCTGCCCGACGAGGTCGTGGTCGCCGACGGCGGTTCCACCGACCAGACGCTGGAGGTGTTGCGTGAGTACGAGAGATGGCTCCCCCTCAAGATCGTGCTGGCGCCGGGCAGCAACATCAGTACAGGGCGCAACCGCGCTATCGCCGCCGCCGCCGGGCCGATCATCGCCGCCACCGACGCCGGCGTTGTTCTCTCGCCCTTCTGGCTGGAAGAGCTGGTCCGGCCCATCGAGAAGGACGGAGTTCCCGTGGTCGCCGGCTGGTTCGAGCCTGATCCCTATACCGACTTCGAGGTGGCGCTGGGCGCTACCGTACTCCCTTCTCTTGCGGACGTAGACCCGGCGCGCTTCCTGCCGTCCAGCCGGTCGGTAGCCTTTCTCAAAGAGGCCTGGGAAGCGGCCGGCCGTTATCCCGAATGGCTGGATTACAGCGAAGATCTGGTTTTTGATCTGGCGTTGCGCGAGCGCTACGGCGCTTTTGACTTCGCGCCGCGGGCCGTCGCCTTTTTCCGGCCCCGGCAGAACCTGCGGGCCTTTTTCCGGCAGTATTATCACTATGGACGCGGCGATGGCCGGGCTAACCTCTGGCCGAAGCGTCATGCCATTCGTTATTTCACCTACCTGGTGCTTCTACCCTTACTGCTGCGCGAGATCTGGTATGGGCGCATGCGCGGCTGGCTGGGGCTGGCGGCCGGTGCAGCCGCCTACAGCTACCGGCCCGCACGGCGGCTCTGGCCCGCAACCTGGCGCTGGCGTCCGCCTTCCCGGCTGCGCGCCTTTGCCCTGATCCCGATCATCCGTTTCACGGGCGACGTAGCCAAGATGCTCGGTTATGCCGCAGGAACCTGGTGGCGCTGGCAGCACCGTTAAGCCGGCCTTAGTGTTTGTGGTATAAAGCGGCGCTGCGGTTAAGATTGCAGTGCCGTTGGGTAGCCCTCCCTGTTGGGAAGTGAGGCCATCATGGCCCAGCTCTTAGAAGCGCCTGAACAGCCGCCCGTATTATGATTATCGAACGCCGCCCGCCTCGTTATCCGCGCCGCGGCCCGTCCTGCCAGTTGATGCTGGTCGTGCTGGCCGCTCTCGTCGTGCTTGCCTACCTGATCATCAACCGTGAAGAGGTCGTCACGGCCATCGTCCCGACGCCGACGCCCGAGCCAACGCGCTCGGCGGCGGAGTTCGCCACAAGCGCGGCTCTCTACCAGCGTGATGCGGAGTACGCTCGGGCAGTGGAAGCGTATGAAAAAGCCCTCGCCCTGGACCCCAACAACCTGCGCTATTATCTCGACCTGATCGCCCTGCTGACGACGATGGGCCGGGCCGAGGAAGCGCTCGAACGGGCCGAACAGGCCAAGGTGCTGGCGGCGG
>JAAYYY010000487.1 GCA_012515125.1 Chloroflexota bacterium | reverse complement strand
GGCTACACGCCGCTGGACTTCGAGCGCTGGTTCGGCTCCCAGCAGCCCCTGAAGCTGGTCGCCAATGGGGAGACCATCCTGCTGCGCGGCGTCATCGACCGCATTGACCGCGACGAGCACGGCCGGGTGCGCATCGTCGATTACAAATCGGCCGGCTACCAGCGATACACCGCGACCGGGCTGGAACGGGGCGAGCACGTCCAGCTCCCGCTTTACGCGCTGGCTGCCGAAAAGGCACTGCGCCTCGGCCGGGTGAGCGACGCCTTCTACTGGTCGGTCAGGGACGCGCGGCCCAGCTCGCTCCGGCTCGGCCCGGACAACGTCGAACAGCACGTGGCGACCGCCGTCGAACATACGCTGCGGGCCGTGGAAGGCGTGCGGCAGGGCCAGTTCGGGCCGCAGCCACCGGCCGGCGGCTGCCCTCCCTTCTGTGCAGCGTCGGCCTTCTGCTGGCATCTCCGCCCGAGGTTCAGCCCATGAACGAGCCACCCTCACCCCTCTCCTTCATCGCAGTCAGCGACGAGCAGCGACCGGCGCTGGAGCTGAGCCACCGCGCGATGGTCATGACGGCCGGCGCGGGCGCTGGCAAAACGCGCAGCCTCGTCGCCCGCTACCTCGCCCTGCTCGAAAAGGGGTTTCCGCCCCGGCGCATCGCCGCCATCACCTTCACGCGGAAGGCGGCGCGAGAGATGCGCAATCGCGTGCGTGAGGCGATCGATAGGTACGTCCGGGAAATGCCCGCCGGCAGCGCAAAGGCCGCCCATTGGGAGCAGCTCCTGACCGGCCTCGATGCCGCGCGTATCGGCACCATTCACGAGCTGTGCGCCCAGATCCTGCGCACCCACCCGGCGGAGGCCGGCATCGACCCCCGCTTCGCCATGCTGGAGGAAGGCAGCGCCGCCTGGCTGCGCAGCGAAGTCGTCGTGGACAGCCTCGCCTGGGCCGTCGAACAGCCGGAGCTGCATATCCTGTTCAGCAGCGTGGGCGCCGCCGGGCTGCACGAGATGCTCTCCGAGCTGTTGCTGAAGGGCGGTGTAGCTTCGAGCACGGCCACGGCAGATGAGCGGCTGGCGCTGTGGGAGCAGCGGCTCGCAGAAGCCCGGCGGCAGGCTGCCGAGGCCTTCCTGCAGGAGCCGGAGGTAGCGAGCCTGCGGGCCGAGCTGGAAGAGATTGCCCCGGCCGATCCGGGCGACAGGATGGCCCTGCAGCGGGCGCTGGCGCTGAACGCCTTCGACGCAGCCCGCACCGCCACAGACCGCTGGCAGGCGCTCTCGGCGCTCGGCGAGATCAATCTGGTGGGCGGCAGCCAGAAGGCGTGGCCCGGCGGCGCCGAAGACAAGAGGCAGGTCTCGGCGCTGCTTAAGGAGCTGCGCGAGCGGTGGCGTGACGGGCCAGGCAGGCTGCCCGCCGCCTGCCACAACGCCGACCGCCTCCTGGCCGAGCTGCAGCAGCCCCTCGAACGGCTCGTCGCCCATGCCGTCGCGCTCTACCGCACGCGCAAGCACGAACGCGAGGCGCTGGACTTTGACGACCTGGAAGAGCTGGCCCTGGCACTCCTTACCGAGCACGCGCACGTGCGCGCCTTCTGGCAGCAGCAGCTCGACGCCCTGCTCGTTGACGAGTATCAGGACACCAACGACCGACAGCGGCAGATCGTCAACGCGCTTTGCGGCGACCACGGCAACCTGTTCATCGTCGGCGATGGCAAGCAGTCGATTTACCGCTTCCGGGGCGCCGAGGTGGAGGTCTTCCGCCAGGAGCAGGAGCGTATTCGTGCTGCCGGCGGCGCGGCGCACGAGCTGACCGTCTCCTACCGGCCTCACGCCGGTCTGCTGCAGGCGCTGAACGCTTTCCTGCCCGGCGTGATGGAGAGCGGGTCGCCGGCCGAGCCGTGGCGCGTACCGTTTGCGCCGCTGCGCCACTTCCGGGAAGCGCCGGACCACGGGCTGTCGGGTCCCTACGTCGAGCTGGAGCTGGCGCCGGGCAAGAAGGACGATGCTCTCCCGCGCGCGGCGGCGGCCTGTGCGGCGCGCATCGCCGCGCTCGTCGCCGGGCAGCCGGGGCTGCGCTATCAGCATATTGCCATCCTCTGCCGCTCTTCGGCTTCGTTCGCCTTTTACGAGGACGCGCTCGAAAAACAGGGCATTCCATACCAGACGATCTCCGGGCGCGGCTTCTACGACCGGCCGGAGGTCCGCGACCTGCTCAACAGCCTGGAGGCCATCGTCGATCCCGCGGACGATCTCGCCCTCTTCGGCTTCCTGCGCTCGCCGGTCATCGGCTTTGACGACGTGGCCCTCTACCGGCTGCGCTCCCGCCAGCTAACGGAGGAGATACCCACTCTCTGGTTGGCGCTGCAGCAGGAAACGTCGCCCGAGGCGCAGCGGGCGATAGCGCTGCTCGCCGGGCTGCGGCAGGCAGCCGGCCGGCTGGATACGGCGACGCTGCTGCAGCGCTACCTGGAGGAGAGCGATTATCTGGCGGCGTTGCACAAGGCGGGCGAGGCGCGGGCCGCGCGTAACGTCGCCAAGCTGCTCGCCGATGCCCAGGAATCGGGTCTCGTGCAGGTCCACGACTATCTCAGCTACGTGCGCGACGTCGCCCGGCAGATGCGGGCCAGCGAGGCGCGGGCCACGGTGGAAGACGCGGTCCAGATCATGTCCATCCACCAGGCGAAAGGGCTGGAGTTTCCGGTCGTCGTCGTCGGCGACATCAACCACCAGGGCGGGCGAGGCGGGCGCGACCTGCTCGTGGACCTGGCGCTCGGCGTGCTGTTCAATCCCGGCGACGGCGACGAGCCGGCCATCCTGAAGCTGGCGAAAGAGCAGGAGAAGCGGCAGGAACAGGCCGAATCGGACCGGCTCTTCTACGTCGCCGCGACGCGCGCCCGTGACAAGCTCCTGCTGAACGGCCACGTCAACGTCACCGCGCAGGGGCGGCCCCGGCCCGACGGCTGGCTGCGCCAGTTGTTCCCCACCCTGGGCCTGGACGGCGAAGAGGCATGGGAACCGGC
>JAAYYY010000486.1 GCA_012515125.1 Chloroflexota bacterium | reverse complement strand
CGGGTAGCATTGCAGGTATGCGAAGGCTCGTGGCAGCATTGATCACGATGACCGTGCTCGCCGGGTGCGGAGGCCGCGCTCCGGCGGCGACGATGACGGCGGAGCCTTCCGCCGCGATTGGCCCTACACTCCAGGCATCTCAGACGGTCGATGCGGCGGCAATCGCGTTGCCGGCGCCCACGGCCACTGCGGCCTCGGGTGCGCTGGGGGTGGCGCCCACGGCTGCAGTACCCGCCTTGCCCACGGTGGCTCCCGCCCAATTCGTCACGGTCACGGTGCAGTCCGGCGATACCCTCCTCGGGCTGGCGCTCGCGCACGGCGTGCCGATGGCGGCGATCCAGCTTCAGAACGACCTGGCTAACTCGACGATCGTGCAGCTGGGCCAGTCGCTGGTGATTCCCCCGCCAAGTGCGTGGGAGGGCGCCTCGCCTTATTGGATCGTGCACGCGGTGAGCGCGGGCGAGACCCTCAGCGAGATCGCCCAGGGCTATGGCCTCGGGCTCGACGTGATCCAGGGGGCGAACGGGCTTGCCGATGTGGACCTGCTCAGCGTCGGGCAGGCGCTGGTGCTGCCACTGACCGATCTCGCCACCGCGCGCCCCGTTGCTGCAGCCCCGACCTCGGCCCCCGTCGCAGCGGTAATCACCCAGGAGCCGGCGGCCCAGGAGCCGGTGACGGGGACGCCGGAGAGCGACGGTCCGGCTGCGCCCGTGGCGGTTGCTGCGCCGCCTGCAGATCTCGGGCAGTGGCCCCACGAGGTGGCGCGCATCATGAATGAGGTCCGTGCGGCCCACGGGTTGCCGCCGCTGGCCTACAACGAGACGCTCGCGCAGGCGGCCCAGATCCAGGCCAACGACTGCTCCTCGCGCAGCGCCTGCAGCCACACCGGCTCGGATGGCTCGACGATCAAAGACCGGGTGCTCCGGGTGGGCTATGCCCCGGCGAGCTGGGCCGAATGCTGGGCGATCCGCCCTTCCCCTCAGGGCGCCATCGACATCTGGATGGACGAGGTGCCGCCCAACGACCCGCACCGCCGGACGCTGCTGACCACGTGGCTCACCGAGATTGGGATTGGCGTGGCGCCAGGCCCCTGGAACTACACCTATGTGATCGCGGTCTTCGGACGGCCGTTGCAGTAGGGTCGTGGGCGCAGACGGGCCGGTTGCAGGGCCGCCCGGAACGTGGCGGCGCCGCCGGCACCTTCCTGCGGGGCGCCCGAGGCGAGGGTCGCCCGCAGGGCTGTTCAACCGGCGGGCGGAAGCCCACCGCCCAATGCCCGAAACGAGCAACGGCTGACGCCGGATCTTGCCGGCCGACGCGGGATGCTGACAGCGCCTTACTGCCGCGGCTTGTGCGTGACGCCGTCGCCCGAGTGATGGACCCAGACCCAGGTCGTGCCCTCGTTGGCGGCCTCTGCCGTAACCCAACTGGCGCCCGGCTCGATCTGCGGGTCGGTCCACCCGTAGAGCCAGCGCGCGTCGAGGGGTGCGAGGTTGACGCAGCCGTTGCTGCGGCTCGTCCCGAAGTAGTCGTGCCAGTAGGCGGCGTGCAGCGAGATCCGGTCGTTGAAGAACTGCGCGTGCTCCACGTCCTCGAGGTGAAACCAGTACTCGTCGTCCATCGGGCGGTCGTAGGACT
>JAAYYY010000485.1 GCA_012515125.1 Chloroflexota bacterium | reverse complement strand
GACGGTCGCCCTCCCGCTGAACGGCGAGCTGGAAACAGCAGCGCGGAGTACAGGCCATGCGTGACGCGGGCGGGAGGGTGCTCATTATCGACGACGAGCGCCCCATCCGGCGCTTTCTCTCGACGGTACTGCAGGCGCACGACTATGCGACCTTTGAGGCCAGCAGCGGGGAGGACGGGTTGGCTGCTGTCACCCGCTACCGGCCCGACGTCGTGATCCTGGACCTCGGACTGCCGGGAATCGACGGGATCGAAGTGACCCGCCGGCTGCGAGAATGGACCACGATTCCCATAATCATCCTTTCGGTACGCGACCAGGAGGCGGACAAGATAGCCGCGCTCGACGCGGGCGCTGATGACTACCTGACCAAGCCGTTCGGCACGGGCGAGCTGATGGCCCGGCTACGGGCTACTCTGCGGCGTGCTGTGGAGCCGGCAGGGACGCCCGTTCTCTCTTTTGGCGACCTCACCGTCGATTTTACGCGGCGGCGAGTGACGCGGGGTACGGAAGAGATCCAGCTCACGCCAACGGAATACGATCTCTTGCGCGTTCTGGTGAGCAACGCCGGCAAGGTCGTCACCCACCAGCAGCTTCTGCGGCAGGTCTGGGGCGAAGGGTACGACGGCGAAGTCCACCTTCTGCGCGTCAACATCAGCAACCTGCGGCGGAAAGTGGAGCCGGAGCCGGCACGCCCGCGCTTCGTGACGACAGAGCCGGGCATTGGCTACCGGTTCCGGGATGGGTGAGCAAGGAGTAGAGGTCATTGTTCATGCACCAGAGGTCGTGGGAAAGCACGCTTTCTGCCTACGCGCTCAGCGCGCTGCTGCTCGTGCCCGTTACCTCCGGCCTGTGGCTGGTCCGCGACGCGCTGACCCTGGCGAACTTCTCGCTGATCTACATTCTGCTCATTCTGGTGATAGCGGTCTGGCTCGGCCTGGGGCCTGCCCTGCTGGCGGCAATCGGCAGCTTTTTCAGCTTCAACTTCTTCCTCATCCGCCCTTACTACACGCTGGCGGTGGAGGACCCCCGCGAGCTGATCGACCTGATTATCTTTCTGCTGGTCGCCAGCATCGCCAGCCAGGTGGCAGCCTACGCGCGCCGCCAGGCTGCGGCGGCGCGACTGCGGGCCGACGAACAGCGGATCCTGTACCGGTTGAGCAGCACGTTCAACCGGCTGACGCGACCGGAGGAGATCCGCGAGGTGCTGGAGCAGGTATTGCGGGAATCGCTACAGGCAGAAGAAGTCGTGCTGTTACCGGAGGGCATACCCGTAACGGGGCGCGAAGCCCTGAAGGACAACACGACGACCTATCTCCTGCTGGAAGTTCCGGGGCGGATCTTCGGCACGTTGAGGGTGACGTTTGCAGCGCCGCCAGACGAATCGCGGTCGCGCCTGCTCATGGCCTGTACGGTGCAGGCGGCAATGGCCCTGCAGCGGATTGAGCTGGCCCAACTGGCGCAGCGCAGCCAGACCCTGGAAGAGGCCGACCGCCTGAAGACGGCGCTACTGCGGGCAATCTCGCACGATCTGCGGACGCCGATTACGATTGTCAAAAGCTCTTCGAGCAACCTGCGCACGCTTGGCGAGCGGCTTTCGCCGGCCGAGCGGCAGGATCTGGTCCAGATCATCGAGGATGAAATCGACAACCTGGACAGGTTAGTGGGCGATCTACTGGACCTGTCCCGGCTGCAGGCGGGCGCCCTGGTCCTGCACCGGCGCTGGAACTCGCTGAGCGAGATTGTGGGCGACGTCGCGGCGCGCGTGTGGCAGCTCAACCGGGCAGAGCGCATCGTGCTGGCGCTGCCGGAGGAGATGCCGCCCGTTTACTGTGACCACGTCCTGCTGGTGCGTGCGCTGAGCAACATTACCGAGAACGCCGTGCGCTACGAGCCGGAGGCGTCGCAGGTGGTTGTGACGGGCAGCTGCGCGCCGGGCGAGGCGCGCATTGTCATCGAGAATCACGGGCCGACGATCCCCGACGAGGAAAAAAGCCGCATACTGGAGCCTTTCTACCAGGGACGGATTGATGGGGCCGGAAATGGGAATACGCACGCAGGTCTGGGGCTGGCGATCGCCCAGGGCATCGTCGAGGCACATGGGGGCAGGCTGTGGGTAGACGATACAGCAGGCGGCGGGGCTACCTTTATCGTGGCGCTGCCACTCGGCAATGGGGAGCCGGCAGGCGATGCGACTGCTAGTCGTTGACGACGAGCCACAGATCCGCAGGCTTGTGCAGACCGGGCTGGCCGGCTACGGCTTTGAGGTGCTGACCGCCGCGAACGACGTCGAGGCGCTGGCGCTGGTCAGGAGCCGCGAGCCAGACCTGGTTATCCTCGATATTGCGCTTGGATCGGGGCCAGACGGCATTGAGGTTTGCCGGCGTATCAGACAGTCAAGCCAGGTGCCGATCATCATGCTCTCGATCCGGGAGGATGAGGACAGCAAGGTGAAGGCGCTGGATGCCGGCGCCGACGACTACCTGACCAAGCCGTTCGGTATGGAGGAGCTGCGGGCCCGGGTGCAGGCTGTGCTGCGGCGCGCTGCGCTGAGCCCTGCCAGCGATCCGGAAGCCAGGATCCGCGTGGGAGCCGTGGAGATCGACCTGGCCCGGCATACTGTGGCGGTGGCGGGCGAGGAAGTCCATTTCACGCCGACGGAGTTCGAGCTGTTACGCCTGCTGG
>JAAYYY010000484.1 GCA_012515125.1 Chloroflexota bacterium | reverse complement strand
TTCAGCTTGTTAACGCCGGCGGCGTTGTAGCGATCCAGGTCAAAGTCGGCCGGCGCCCCTTCTTCGCCCGCGCGGATCTGCCGCATCAGGCGCAGCATCCCGCCCTCGGCCCAGACGAGATGGCGCAGCAGGTCCATCGCAGACCACTCTTTTTCGCCCCCGTGGCTGTACACCGGGTGTGTCCAGGAATCCCAGTCGAGTTCGCGCGCAACCTTGACCAGATCCGCGCGGGTCGCCGCCAGTTTCTCCATGATTCTCTTGCGTTCTCTGTACACCTGTTCCTCCTCTGCGCCTGGTTAACTGCGGAAGCTGAACGTCAGGCCATCGCCGCCGCGATCGACGACCACGGTCGCCTCCTCGGCCTTCTTCTGGGTCAGCAGGAAATTGGCCAGCGGCTCGCGGACGTAACGGCCCAGGATACGGCGCAGCGGCCGGGCGCCGAATTCGGGCTGGTCGTTCTGGGCCAGCAGCCATTCGCGCGCCGCCGGAGTCACTTCCAGATGGATGCCCTGCCGCTCGGCCAGGCGGAACTCGTTCTTGAGCATCAGCTCCAGGATCTGCGCCAGCTGCTCGCCGCTGAGCTGGTGGAAAAAGATGATGTCGTCCAGCCGGTTGAGGAACTCCGGGCGGAAGAAATCATGTACGGCCTGCATGACCAGCTCGCGCTCCTGCTCGCCGACGTGGGGCGTCATCAGGTAGCGCGCGCCCAGATTGCTGGTCATGATGATCACCGTCTCGCTGAAGGTCGCCACACGTCCCTGTCCGTCCGTCAGCCGCCCCTCGTCCAGCACCTGCAACAGCACGTCAAAGACCCGGTCGTGGGCCTTTTCTACCTCGTCGAAGAGGATGACTGTGTACGGCCGCTCACGCACGTAGTCGGTGAGCTGCCCGCCGCCTTCGTAGCCGACGTAGCCCGGCGGCGCGCCGATGAGCCGGTTGACGCTACCCTCATTCTGGTATTCGCTCATGTCCAGCGTGAGCATTGCCTCTTCGCTGCCGAACATGAACTCGGCCAGCGCCTTCGCTAGCTCCGACTTGCCCACGCCGCTCGGTCCGAGAAAGAGGAAGCTGCCGATCGGCCGACGCGGGTCGCGCAGCCCCACGCGGGCAATCTTGACCGCCCGGCTGACCGCAGCAACCGCCTCGTCCTGGCCGATGAGGCGCTGGTGAATCTGTTCCTCCATGTTGGCGTAGCGGCTCTGCTCGTCCTCGCTCAGCTTGCTTACCGGTATCTTCGTCATCGCGCTGGCAGTCTGCAGCACGTCGTCGCTATCCAGCCGGCCGTCCGCCGTTACGGACGGGCCATCGCCCAGCGCCGCTTCCTGCTCCTGCATCGCCAGGCGCACGGCAGCCGCAGCCCGGTCGGCAAGCTGCACGGCGCCGGCCGGGAGCGCCACCTCGCGGATATACTGGCTGGCAACCGTCGCCGCCGTCTCCAGCGCCTCGCGCTCGACGGCAATCTCGTACTCCTGCTCCAGCCGCTGCTTGTGATAAGCCAGCATGGCGACCGTTTCGTCGCGAGTAGCCGGGGGCACGTCCAGCCGCTGCGTCTGTTCGCGGATGATCGGCGTCTGCACCAGGCGGTCATAATCGCCGGGCGTCGTCGTGCCTACAATGGTCTGCTCGCTGCCCAGGAGCGCCTTATGCAGCTCGCGGTTGACCTGCTCCGGGAACGGCGCGCGCAGCCGGTCGGCAAAGAAGCGCTCGATGCCGGGCACGACGAGAATCCCACCGCTGGCCCGGCGCAAACCGGCGCGAATGGCCGCCAGCGGGCGCTCCAGGAGGGCCGCTTCATTCATCGTCACCACCGAGCGGAAGCCGGACGGACCCTTGCCCTCGGCGATGAGCAGCGCCAGGCTGTAGGCCAGCGTGCGCCGGCCTGAGCCTTCGGGCCCGACCAGGATGATGTGCCGCCGCTGCGCCAGCGAAAGGAGCTGCAGCAGGCTGCGCAGCAGCTCTTCGCGCTGGTAGACGGCATTGGCCTCGCCGTCTCGCGCCTCCTGGACATGGTCGTGGATCAGGGCGGTGCCCTCCTGCACCACGTCGTCCAGCAGAGCGACAATGGCTCCCTGGGTGATGCCCAGCTTCTGCAGTACGCCAAACGTCGTCACCCGTGGATCGGCCATCGCCGCCAGCGCATGACCGCTGCCCGCTTTCAGCTCGTCGCGCGCCTGAGCAATGCTCAGCGCTTCGTCCAGAATAAC
>JAAYYY010000483.1 GCA_012515125.1 Chloroflexota bacterium | reverse complement strand
TTTCGCCCAGCGCCAGAGCTTCCGGTGTGGTATTCAGCCGCCATAGGGCGGCTACGGCATCCCACAGCTCAGTATCGCCCAGGGGCTGCAGCGCCGGGTGACTGCGCAGGGCCAGCCAAACGCCGGTAGGGCTCATTTCCATAAAGGTTCTCCGCGTCAACAGCTCCTGCGGAAGAGCCGCGTTGAGCCGTTCTCCTCGGGCGGCTGACGGTGTCACTGCCGGTACCACGGCAGCGGAGTGGGGGGCGTCGATGTCCAGCCCCAGCTCGACGTAGGGCGGCGTGCCCGCCGGCTCTGCGTCTCGCTCGCCGCCACGGACCTCGATGGTGCCGCGCATGCGCCAGTGATCCGGCCCACACCAGCGCGTGCAGGTGTAGGTATAGGTGCCCGGTTCGTCAAAGACAAGGGTCAGTTCAGAGACCTGGCCCGGCCTGACTTCCACCTCCGGGCTGTCGTGGCGGCCCACGGCGAAGCCGTGCACCACGTCGTCCGCAGTCAGGCGTAGCTGCAGCGGCTCGCCCACGCGTGCGGAGAAATGTCCCGGCTGCCAGCCGCCGTCTTCAGGCATGGAGGCGTGTAATGCGATGGCGCCTGCTTGCGACCGGGCGGCTGCAACTGCTCGCCAGAGGAACGAGCGTGACGATCAGCAGGAGTAAGAGTATCTGTCGTTTCATCGTCAATTCCTTTCGACGGGTGCGGTGACGTTGACCGTTAGCTCGACGACCAGCTCTGGCTGCGCCGGATCGTTGGAAGTGAGGAAAACCTGCCGGGTCTGCACGCCGCGCAGATCGGGCCCGTGTGCGCCGGAGTCGTAGGCGATCGCCAGCCGGTCCTGCTCCCCGGGCCCCAGTCGCATGGGCTCCAGGCTCGCGCTCGTGCAGCCGCAGGAGGTGGCAATCTTATCTACGACAAGCAGGCCATCCCCTTCATTGCGCACGACCAGGTCGCGGGCCGCAATTTGCCCGTTGGGCACGTCGCCGAAGTCGATCTGCGCCGTATCCACTGTTATCCGTGGCTCACCCGGCCTGCAGGCTGCCAGAACGCCGGTTACAAAGAGCAGGGTGGGAAGCAGTAAGATGATGCGCCGCATGGCTCTCCTTATTTCGCGTTGACCGCCGCCTGCACCCAGATCTCCTCCTGAGACTGGTCGGGGTCATTGTTCTCCATGATGACGCCGCGGCGAACCGTTTGCCCGGCGGCGTCGTGGAAGCCGGCGTCAAAGATCACCTTCACCGTCGCCGCCTTACCCGGCGGGATGACGCTCGCAGAGAACTCCGCCGTCGTGCAGCCGCAGGTCGTATAGGCCCGGCTGATGGTCAGCGGCGCCTCGCGTCGTTGCGGATCACAAAGGTCTGTTCCACGACATCCTCCGGGCCGATTTGCCCGAAGTCAAAGAACGTCTCTGGCACGACGATGTTGGGCTGCGGGCCTCTGCCCGGCAGAAAGGGAATAGGCTGCCCGCCGCCCATCTCGTGCTCGGCCACAAAAGGGCCGTCTGTAGCGACGTCGTCGCTGCCATACTCAGCGGCTGCCTGCGCGTCTCCCCGCTGTTGCAGGGAGAGAAAAGCGGCGACGCCCAACAACAGGGCGCCAATCAGGGCGAGCGCAGCTATACGCCTGTTCTTGCGCTGCTGGTCCCGCCGGCGCTCGATTTGCTGCCGGCGCGTGACTACACTGTTCATCGGAACCTCCGTGTCGTCCGGCGCGTCGCGTCCTTCGTCGGGCACGCGTTGTCCCCTTTAGCTTACGCCACCAGCGGGTCGTACAATGAGCGCCAAATAGCCCATCATGGGCCAAAAGGTGATCTTTGTCCCCACAAGTACCCGCCAGATGGCTTATAGCTCTCTGCGCCGATTGGCCTGTTCTCGCAGAGAACGCGTTCTCGCAGACAACGCGCGCCACGGCGTCTACGTAAGCCAGAATCCCGGCTGTGCAACTGCCGTCCGAAGCGTCCGTATAGAATCGTAGGAATCTGTCGCGCACAAACCTTACCGCGGGCCGGCGTGCCCGCAATCACAGGAGACTGACATGGACTACCGCAGAATCTTCGAACGTTCGGTCAAGATCGTCTGGGAGAATAAGTTCCTTATCCTGCTGGGTATTCTCGCCGCGCTGGGCGGCGGAGGTGGTGGCGGCGGTGGAGGTGGCGGCGGGAACGGCAGCGGCAGCGGAAATGGCGCGCCGGGCCAGTTCCAGTTCCCCGACTTCAGCGACGAATTCGCTGCCCTTGCCGTCGGGCTGGTTATCGCTCTTATCTGTCTGGCCTTGCTGGTGGCTCTGCTCCTCTGGGCCATCTCGACGATCGCCCGTGGCGGCCTCATCGCCGGCGTGGATGCGATTGAATCGGGAGAGAAATCCAGCTTCTCGGAGGCCTGGCGGGCCGGCTGGGCAAAGGTATGGACCCTGCTCGGCATCGGCCTCTTGCCGGGGATTCCCGGCGTGATCCTCTTTGTCGCGGCACTCGGGGCCTTCGTCGGGTACGGCGGCATGTCGGCGCTCTTTGGTGAGGCGTTTGCCGGGCGCGCCGGCCTGGCGGGTCTGGGCGGTATCCTCGCCCTGGTCGCCTGCCTTGTCGTGCCGTTTGTGCTCGTGCTGTCGATCCTCAGGAGTTTCGCGGAACGAGCCGCGATGCTGGAGAACCTGGGCGTCATCGACGCCTACCGCCGCGGCTGGAACGTGCTCACCGCGAATCTCGGCGAGGCGTTGGTGCTCTTCCTGCTGCAGATTGCCATCTTCCTCATCCTGGGCATCCTCTTCTTTGTGCCCGGCGTGATCGTGGTCCTCTGCTGCCTGCTCTGGCCGCTGCTCTTCATCGTGCAGGGTGCGATTTCTGCGGTGGTTTCCTCCGTGTGGACCCTCGCGTGGCGCGAGTGGACGGGCAGCTCCAAGCTCGTGGAAAAGGAACCGGCCGCCTTCTAGCATTAGCGCCGGAAGCGCAGTCAGTCTCCTGGCCTGGCGCCCGGTCGTGTAATGAAGTGGCCCGGACGGCTGCAAGCCGTCCGGGCCACCGTTGTTTCTAGCCTGGTTCAGTATGGGGCCTGCCGGCGCGTCAGGTGGGTTAGGCAGGGGGAGCATTCCTGCGTATAATCAGCGCGATTATGAGAAGCCTAAGCGTGCCAGCGAGGCAGTTCAAGCTTGCGAGCAGGGCCGTCGCTCTGCGGGGGCGGAGCGTCTTCGCAGCCGCGGCGCTGCTGTCGCTCCTCGTGTTCTTGTCAACCCTACAGTTGGGGGTAAACGGTAGCGAGCACCGCTACTTTACGGACGTAGGGGAGATTCAGAATGCGTTGCCGCGCTGGGGAACGATACATTTCACCGGATACCCGCAGTTCACGGCACTGGGCTCGCTGTTTGTTAATGGGTTACGTCTGGTGGGCCTCCCACCGGCGGCAGGGGCGTCGCTCTATTCGGCGCTATGGGGCAGTCTGGCTACGGGACTGCTCGCGCTGTTAATCTTCCAGTTTGGCGTGTCGGGCCTCGTCGCAACGCTGGCGGCGCTGCTGTTTGCGCTCTCTACGTCGATGTGGGTGGACGGCTCTATTGCCGAGCTGCACACCATGACGATGGCTCTGACGTTTGCGGCGCTATGGATGGGGGTGCGCTTCCGGCGAGGCGGCCGGCCGGCGGACCTTTACTGGCTGGTGTTTTTGTCAAGCCAGGGGCTGACGCACCAGCGGTCGTTTGTTTTCTTAGCGCCGGCGCTAACGCTTCTGGTCGCGAGGCATTGGCGGCTCATTCTCCAGAAGTGGCTGCCGGTGCTGGCGCTGGCAATGACGGGGCCTATTACGTATCTCTATTTACCGCTTGTGGATTGGTTGGGATCGCAGTGGGTGTTTAGCGCGCCGGGCACGTGGGACGGCTTCTGGGCCCTGGTGCTGGATACGAAGGCGGAGCGCATCGTCTCTGTTCCGGGCTCGCTGGAGGCGCTGCTGGAGCGTGGGCGCGCGGTCGTTGCGCTATTGAACGGCGATTGGCCGGCGCCGTTGTGGGTTATAGGGTTGTTGGGCCTGACCCTGGCCCGGCGGGTGCTGGCCCCTGTGGAACGGGCGGCACTGACGTTGACCTGGATAGCGTATCTGCTGTTGAGCCTGATCGTCTGGGAGGGTTTCGTATCGGACGCACTGCTGGCTACAAAACTGCCGGTAATCGGCATGGCGGCTGTGGGCCTGGCCTTTATTGGCGCCGGCGTAGCGCAGCGTTGGCCGGTCGGTAAGGTTGCCGTTGGCGCGACCGGCGTCGCACTGGCCCTTTTTCTGTTTTTCGGCCAGCGGGGGGAGATCGTGGCGTTGACGCGCGACGCGGGAGCGCGGGAAACGATTGCCATGGTGGAGGGCGTGCGAGCGCCAGAGGACGGCAGGCCTATAACGCTTGTAGCGTTGTGGGGGAATGATTTCTGGCAGCTGGCCTACGCGCAGGCCTATGAGGGACGGTTCCCCGAGCTTAATGTGGTGGACCATAACGCGGATTTTGGGGCGTATTTGGAGCAGGGGCATCATCTACTTACTCTGAGCCGCACATTCTTGACCCGCCCGCTCGAGGCGTGGGAGGAACGGCTGGGTGACTTGCAGCTTTCTATGGCGGCGCCGGGCATCGTGGAGATGCGGCGAAAAGGAGATGACGGGGCGAGCCGTAACGCGTCTGCAGACAATCACCTGTTGTCACTCGGTAACGGGATTGTGGTCGAGGACGTAAGGGTGAGCTGGTGGGATGATGATAGGCTTTTGCTGTCGGTTGTGTGGCGGGCCCAGGAAGCGACGGAGCTGGATTATAGCGTGGCTGTTCATCTGGTTAGCCAGGATCCGCCACAAGGGCCGGAGCACATATTGGCGCAAGCGGACAGCATCCATCCGGTCGGCGGCTGGTATCCGACGTCGGAATGGGAGGCGGGGAAAGTCGTACAGGATATGTATCTGGTGCCGGCGCTCCCGGAAACAGAGCCGGTGGCGCTGCGGTTAGGCATGTACCGGCAGCTAGAGAATGGGGAGTTTGAGAATACTGAGATGTTGTCTCTGGCGGTACCGTGAAACCTCCGGTAGTAATGCGTATCTCAGACAGAACGTTCCACTCAGCGCCTTGTCCTCAGCGCTCCCGCCGGCTCGACAGTCGTGACCTGGCGACGATCATCTTTCCGAGTAGCTCGGTCCTGGGAAGTTGAAGACGCGGTTCAAGCGCCGCGCCGATACGGGCTATCTCCAGATTCAGGAACTCGATTTCAGTCTGCCTGCCACTCCGGATGTCCTGGAGTGTCGAAATCAGCTGGCCTTCGGAGCCGCGGCTGATGCGCAGGATCTGCTCTATTAGCTCGTCCTCGTCCAGGGCCAGGCCGAGCCTCTCCGTGAGGGCCAGACACTCGTTGACAATCTCTCGCGCCAGCGCCGCGACCGCCTCGTCCCGCACGAAAACACCGTTGTCCACGTCCAGCAGCGGGCAAATGGAGTTGAATACCGCGTTGATGATCGCCTTTTTCCAGACCTCTCTCTGTATGTTCACCTCGGCACGGAATGGGAATCGCTCGGTCGTCAGGACTTCGACCACTTGATCGAGAGCTGACCCGTCGCCATGGACGACGCCGATTGGCGACGCGGTCACCGGCCGGAAGACAAAACCGCCCGGTCCCGTTGCCTGGCTGGTGATATAGAGAACGCAACGATAGATGGGCGAGAATCCGGTGGCGAGAAACGGCTGCTCCACACTCAGCCCGTTCTGCATGATAACGACCGGACCGGTAAAGCGCCGCTCCTCCAGTTCGTGGGCAATCGCTGCGTTGGCCTGCGCCTTGGCGGTGACGACGACCGTTCCATCTAGCCGGGACAGTCTCGAAAGAGATACCGTCTCGACGGCAGCGCGGAGAAGCTCCCCTCCGTGGTCCAGCGTGATAGTGGCTGTGCCCGGAGCGACGTCGGCGCGGCTCGTGCGTACCGCAACCACCGGGCGGCCGGCCCCGGCGAGGTAGGCCGCCAGCGGGAAGCCAACGGCGCCGGCGCCAAGTATGTAGATTGTATCTCCCGCGCTCATATGGCCGTCTGGCTCACCCGCACGACCCCCGGCAGCTGCTCCAGCGCGGCCTGCAGCATCTCGTCCAGAGCAATGGGGTAGTCTGGCAGGTCCATAGCTAACTTCTTGCCTGCCAGAGCAAGCCTCAACTGGTCCTGCCCTCTGTGTTTTGCCGCCAGCGAGACGGCCGCCCGGAAGGTCTGCTGCCAGTTGCCCACCGGATCGACCTCGACGCGCACGTAGCGTGGCGCGGCTGCCTCCGGCTGTTGTTTTCCGTTGCCGCCAACCGGCCCGGCTTCCGGCACGTTCTCGCCGTTGTGGCTAACCTTCACCTGTGGGGCTGGCACGGTGGCCTCCAGCGCCTCGTCCTCCCATGCCGGTGGAGGCGGCGGCACGTAGCTCGCCCGCGGCTCGGCCGTCCGGCGCGGCGCTGCCGGGTCTGCTGCCGGCGCTCCTGGGATAGGGCTGGCTGTGCCGTCCGCTTCCTCGAATTCCGCCCCCACGACGGATTCCACCTCTTCGAGTCCGGCGAAGAAGGCTTCTGTCGAGGCTATCGCCTCTGTGCGCCAGCTGGCCTCAGGTACGCTCGCCTCCCTGGCGACCTGCAGGTTAGTTTGCACGCTGTCCACAAGGATCGTCGCTCCCTCTTTACCCTCTTCGATTTGCACCTTGCCGCGCACGACGACGATCTGGTCGATGCGCACGCTGTCGCGCACAGCCTTCCACACGCTGGGGAAGAGCACAAGATCCACGTTGCCGTGCAGGTCTTCCAGCCCGGCAAAGGCCATCGGGTCGCCCTTCCGCGTCGTGTGAGTGCGCAGCCGCGAGATCATGCCGGCCATGGTGACCGGGCGCCCGTTGCTCTGCGGGCCGAGATCCGCCGTCGTGGCGTTGACGACCGGTTGCAGCGCATCGAGCCGCGCCTGCAGAGGGTGTTCGGAGAGGTAGACGCCGATCAGCTCGCGTTCCCAGTCGAGCAGCGTGCGCGGGTTGACCTTCTCGACTTCACTCGAGGGGCGCAGCAGCTCGACGTCGATCTGCATCGCCGCCATGCTGCCGCCAAAGAGCGTCATCTGCCCCACGGCGGCGGCTTCGTGATGCGTGCCGCTATAAGCCATGATCCGGTCCAGCGCGTCGAGCATCTGGGGCCGGTCGGCCCAGCAGTCGAAGACGCCGACCTTGATCATCGATTCCAGCGCGCGCCGCCCCACGCGCCGCAGGTCTACCCGCTCGCACAACGCCTGCAGGTCGGCAAACGGGCCGTTGGCAGCGCGCTCGTCGAGGATGAGCTGGATGGCCCCCTCGCCGACGTTCTTGATCGCGCCCAGGCCATAGCGGATGGTCGGCTGGTCCACGCCGCCCTCAATCGTGAAGTCCAGCTCTGCCCTGTTCACGTCCGGCGGCGCGACACGGATGCCCATGCGCCGCGCATCGGCGAGGTAGATCGCTATCTTGTCCGTATTGTGCCGCTCTACGCTCAGCAGCGCAGCCATGTACTCGACCGGGTAGTGCGCTTTCAGGAAGGCGGTCTGGCAGGTGATCACCGCATAGTCGGCGGCGTGGGCCTTATTGAAGCCATAGCGGGCGAAGAACTCGATGTCGCCCCAGATGGCCTCACAGACCTCCTTCGAGTAGCCGTTGGCCATCGCCCCCTCGGTGAACTGCAGCCGGTGTTGCTCCATGAGCTTGCGCTTCTTCTTCGCCACCGCTTTGCGGATCATGTCCGCCTCGCCCGGCTCGTAACCGGCCAGCTCCGCGGCGATGCGGATGATCTGCTCCTGGTAGACGAGAATGCCATAAGTATCGCTCAGGATCGGCTCCAGGTCAGGGTGGTGGTACTCGACCTTCGTCTCGCCGTGCATGCGCCGCAGGTACTCCGGGATATTGTCCATTGGCCCCGGCCGGTAGAGGCTGATCGCCGCGATAATGTGGTCGAAGCGCTGGGGCTTCATCTCGATCATCAGCCGGCGCATGCCTGCCCCTTCCACCTGGAAGATGCCTGACACCTCCCCCCGGCCGAGCAGCTCGAAGAGCGCTTCCGGATTCTTCTCCGGGTCCGGTCCCACCTGCCCCAGGTCGTAAGGAATGTTCTCCATGGTGTAGCGCACACCGTGGCGCTGCTCGATCAGTTCGCAGGCGCGACGCATGATCGTCAGCATGCTCAGCCCCAGGAAGTCGACCTTGAGCAGTCCAATGGACTCCAGCACTTCCATCGGCCACTGGGTGACAACGCCCATGCCGTTGTCGGCGCTGCTCGTCGGGCGGTGGAGAGGCGTATACTCGACCAGCGGGCGATCGGAGATGATCACGCCCGCCGCGTGGGTGGAAGCGTGCCGCGCTACCCCTTCCAACTGGCTCGCCGTATCCAGAAGCGTGCGCACGCCCTCGTCGCTGCGGTAGCGCTCGGCCAGCTCGGCCGAGTAAAATTCATGGTCCTTGTCCAGCGCGTTGGCAATCGAGCAGGGCTTGCCGGGGATGGCCGGAATGAGCTTGGCGATGCTGTCTACCTCGTCCAGGCTGACGTTCAGCGCCCGGCCCACGTCGCGCACGGCGGCCCGCGCTCCCATCGTCCCGAAGGTGATGATCTGGGCCACCTTGTCCGAGCCGTATTTGTGCACCGTGTACTCGATCATTTCATGCCGCCGGTCGTCCGGGTAGTCGAGGTCGATGTCCGGCATGGAAACGCGCCCCGGATTGAGAAAACGCTCGAAAATCAGCCCGTTCGCCAGCGGATCGAGGGCCGTGATGCCCAGCGAATAGGCGACGAGGCTGCCCGCGCCGCTGCCCCGGACGTTCCACCAGATATCCGACCGGCGGGCGAACTCGCACAGGTCCCAGACGATGAGGAAGTAGGTCTCGAAGCCCATGGTGCCGATGATCTTCAGCTCGTGCTCCAGGCGGCGGCGCAGCTGGTCGTCGTTTTTCGCCTGCTCCTCCCCGTAGCGCCAGGCCAGCCCCTTCTCGCAGAGATGGCGCAGGTAGCTCGCCGGCGTATATCCCTCCGGCACATCAAAGTGGGGCAGGTGGTAGCCCTCCGGCTCCGGGTTGACGTCGCACATCTCGGCAATGAGAAGGCTGTTCGCCAGCGCGCCGGGCACGTCGCCGAACAGGCGCTGCATCTCGGCGGCGCTCTTCAGGTAATAGCTCTGGTCAGACATGCGCATCCGGTCCTGGCCGTTGACCGTCTTTCCGGTCTGGATGCACAGCAGGACGTCGTGCGGGCTGGCGTCGGCTGCCGTCGCGTAATGCACGTCGTTTGTCGCCAGGAAGCGCAGATTGTAGCGCGGTGCCATCTCGATCAGCGCCTTGTTCACCGCGGGCAGCTCCGGGATGCCGTCGTGGTGCTGCAGCTCGACAAAAAAGCGCTCCGGCCCAAAAACGTCCACGTACCAGCTCATGAGCTGTTCGGCCTTTTTGCGGTTTCCCTCCTGGAGAGCGCGGGGGATCTCGCCGGAGAGGCAGCCGGTTGTGGCAATCAGCCCTTCGCTGTGCGCTGCCAGGTAGTCGTGGTCAATGCGCGGCCGGTAATAGTACCCTTCCAGCTGGGAGTCGCTGGCAATCTTGAGCAGATTCTGGTAGCCGGCCTGGTTCTCGGCCAGGAGCAGCAGGTGGAAGCGGTTGCGATCCTTCTGCGGGTCTTTGTCGCTCATCCGGCGCGCCGCCACGTAAGTCTCCACGCCGAGGATTGGCTTGACGCCTTCCTTTCGGCACGCGCGGTAGAAGTCGAGCGTGCCGTACATCGTGCCGTGGTCGGTCAGCGCCAGGGCCGGCATGTTCATCTCTCTCGCGCGCGCGGCGAGCTGGGGCAGGCGGCTCAGGCCGTCAAGTAAGGAGTATTCGCTGTGGACGTGAAGATGGACAAATTCCTCTGGATCGCTCATTTTCCTCTGGTAACCGGCGCTAACGGAAGCTTTTGTTGTAGTTCCCCGCAGTCAGTATAGCATATCTGTCCGCTGCCCCTTGAATTTTTAAGGATCATAGCCGCCCCGCGCCGCGCGAGCCATCGCTATTGCCAATTGCTTGCTCCCGAGTACAATCGCCTCTGTTGCCAACCCGCAACGGAGGCAGAAACGATGGACTTTGCAGTCAGGCGTCTCACTCCCGGTGCCGAGAGTGCGCCAAACTACCATCTTCTCGACCCGGACGGTAAT
This sequence comes from Chloroflexota bacterium, assembly GCA_012515125.1. Lineage (GTDB taxonomy): Bacteria > Chloroflexota > Anaerolineae > Promineifilales > Promineifilaceae > JAAYYY01. The sequence goes on along the minus strand of JAAYYY010000483.1, from coordinate 5,767 downwards.
GTCCTCATTGTGGCCGACCAGTCCGTGGCTGCGGATCTCGACGCGCGACACCAGGTGCGCCTGGCCCGACCCGACGGCCGTCTGCTGGCAACGATTGAGCTGCCTCTGGTAGAGAACAACGGCGCCTCGGCCGACACGGCTGATTACGCCATCATCCACGAATATGCCGTCTACGCCATACTCAGTGTCCACCGGCGTAAAGTTGCGAACGGGGGAGGACAACCGCGGACTTATTTCACGCTGGAAGTCGAAGGAGAGCGCTGGATGGCCCTGCCCGACGCCGAAATGGCCGGGTGCTACGCCATCCATGACGAAGTACCCAAAGGTCTCTTTGGCTATGAGACCCACGCCGACGTGGACCTGCCCCCCTCTATTGGTCGCCTCTGTGCCGAAGACAACGAGTTGGCCTACAGCGCCTCAATCGACCCCGACCGGCTGCGTGAAACTGGACTGATCATCCTGGCGCTGGCCTATCTCGTCGATAGCACCAGGTAGCGCGGCGGGAACGCCTTACGATTCCAGAATCCCTTCGGCCACTGCCGCTTCGATAAGCGCCTCGGCATAGCTCCACAACTCCACCGACCCGCTGTCGATAGAGGCGAGCCTGTCGCGCACCTGCTGGCTGCGGATGCCGTGTTCCTGCCAGGATCGCCCGCGGCTGTGATAGTTGTGGAGCAGGGGGATCAGCCGGTCCAGCGCGTTAGCGAAACGGGCGTCAGCCGTCTCCCGCGCCTCGAATTCCTGCCACAGGGCATAGAACTCGGCTGCCTGGTCCGGCGGAAGCAGGCCAAACAGCCGCGCCGCCGCCAGCTCCTCGCGCGCCAGTTTGCCTGCCTGCGCCGCATCGTCGAACAGGTAGGTGTCCCCGCAGTCGATTTCTACCAGGTCGTGAATGACGACCATCTGCAGCACGCGCAGGAGCGAGACCTCCTCGTTGGCGTGCTCCTGAAGCACGAGCGCCATCAACGCCAGGTGCCAGCTATGTTCGGCCGAATTCTCCAGCCGGCTCGCGTCCACGAGGTAGCTGCGCCGGATCACCTGCTTGAGCCTGTCGGCTTCCAGAATAAAGGCAAGTTGCTGTTGCAGCCGATGTTGCGCCGTCTGCTTGTCTCCGTCCTCGCTCATGGGCTCACTCCTTGCTGGCTTCCGGCATGTATTTGTTGACCGGCCGTTCCGGCAGAGGTCCCTGCAGCAGGACCTGTTCATCCCGCCATTGCCGGTAAAGGGCCAGCGCCCGGCGAAAGAGCCAGCGCAGCTCTGGCGTCGGCGGCACGAGCACCGGGAAGCTCTCGTCTTCCAGCGTCGCCAGGTCGAACCAGCCTGCCTCGCTGCCGGCCATGTCATCGCCGGGGGCCACCTCGCCGCTCTGGTAGGCGGCTACAAAACTGAGGCTGAGCATATAGCGCACCTGCCGGTCGTAGTGAAAGTTCTGGATATGCGCCGGCCCCAACAGGCGCACCCGCACGTCCGGACCGGCTTCCTCCTGCACCTCGCGAAGAGCGCCGTCCGCCACCGTCTCGTTCGCCTCCAGCGCCCCGTTGACCACCTCCCAGCCTGTCCGCCGGGGATGGCGCAGCAGCAGGAACTCCTCGCGCTCGTTGATGACGAAGACGAGCAGCGCCGCCGGCAGGCAGGCGAAAGGCCGGCCTTGCTCGCTAACCACCACCGGGTTCCGTCCGGGGGCTACGCCGGTGTTCTGTTCCTGAGCCTGCTCCAGCTCCAGCTTCTTCAGGCGGTACAGCGTCTCCTGGGTAATCTGCCGGTGTTTGCCGGCGATGTCGGCGAGGATACCCAGGACCATGATCATCGCGCCGACTACCAGGAGACCGGTGCCGATGGTCACCGACTGCACGAAGCGATCGGCGTCGGCGCTGGTCAGGTAGATAAAGAGGAAGCGCAGCCAGAGAATCAGGCCCGAAAGCAGAAAGGGCGCCGCCAGGTAGCTGAAGCTGCGCAGCGGCTCGTAGAAGGCGTACATGCGCAGGATCGTGCTCGCCTGGGCCTTGATAAAATGCCACATGCTGCGCTGCAGCCGGGACGGGCGCGTGGGCTCGTTGCTGCCAACCGGCACAGAGGCGACCGCCAGGCCCATCTTGCCGGCCTGGATAATCGTTTCCAGGGTATAGCTGAAGCGGCTGACCACCGTCAGGCGCAGCGCCGCCTCCCGCGAATAGGCCCGGAAGCCGCTCGCCGCGTCGTGCAGCTCGATCCCGCTGAAGGTGCTGACCATCCGGCTCCCGAGCTGTTGCAGCCATCGCTTTGCCGGCGAGAAGTGAGCAATCGCCGCTACCTGCCTGTCCCCGACGACGACGTCCGCCTCGCCGTCGACGATAGGCTGCACTAGCCGGCCAATGTCAGCGCCTGGATACTGGTTGTCGCCGTCTGTGTTGACGATGATGTCGGCGCCTAGCCGCAGGGCCGTATCCAGCCCGGTCTGGAACGCCTGCGCGAGCCCCCGGTTGCGCCGGTGGACGACGATGTGGTTCACACCCAGCGCGCGAGCAACGGCAACCGTCTCGTCCTCGCTGCCGTCGTCGATAACCAGCGTTTCCACCACGTCCACGCCCGGAAGCGAGCGCGGTAGCTCAGCCAGCACGGCCGGCAGGGTCTCGGCCTCGTTCAGGCAGGGTATCTGGATAATGCACTTCACAGGAGAGGATTGTAGGGAGAGCCTGCCCCGGCAGCAAGTCAGCTTCTGCGCATAATATCGTCAATCTCGACCCAGTGCAGCCCCTCCCATAGATAGCGGTCCAGGTCGATCCGCAGATCTTCGCCGACGTAGACGCCCTCAGCCCGCAGCAGCTCCGCCTGGCGCACGGCGGCATCCTCGCGATTCGGCAGGCTGATCCGCCCCTGGCTGTTCACGACCCGCTGCCAGGGTACGTCGTCTCCTTCGCCGGGCCGGCGATCCTTGAGCGCGCTGAGCGCATAGCCAACCGCGCGCGCCGCGTGCGGCCTGCCCAGCATATTCGCAATACGCCCATAACTGGTTACCCGGCCCTGAGGGATGCGCCGTACCACGTCGTATACCTGTTCGTAAAAGCTCCGTGCCACGCCACCTCATCCTGTCATAGCGACTGACTGCGCAGCGCCTCCGTTGTATCCTGCAACAGGCTGTCGAGGCGCTCTACGATATTACCAAGCTCCGGCGCCTCGTCCAGCTCTGCCCGGCCCTTTACATCGTCGAGCCGCTCCCCGAGCGCCACGACCTGCGCGGAGGGGTAAATATCGCTGACTTCGGCGTCGGGCCGGCTGAGCAGAGCGCCGAGCAGGGTTTGCACGGCGACCGCCAGCGGAGGCGCAGCCAGCAGCCCCAGAATGCCAAACGTCTCGGCCAGCGGGACGATCAGAAAGAGAACCATCAGCGGGCTATACAGCCGCCGGCGGAACAGGCGAGGCTGCACGACCAGCTCGAGCACGAGCAGCACCACCGTCACGTAGACGGCGGCGACGGCGGCGATGGCCGGGCTCACCGTCAGCCCGCCCAGGAAAGCCGGGACAACGACAAACAGGAAACCGACGATAGGGATGACCCAGGCCAGCGAGCCCACGAGAGCCAGGATGGTCGGATAGCGGATGCCCATCAGAGAGAAACCCAAAAACAGGAAGACAAACGCCAGCACAGACTGCACCCCTTCGTTGCGGATATAGCTGCCGATGCCCCATTCGGTCGTGCGCCAGATCGTGCGCGCACGGACCCGCCGGCTCGGCGCAACCAGCGACAACCAGAGGCGCTCAAAGCGGGCCTGGTCAATCGTCCAGTAGAGGCTGACCACCAGAACCAGACCAAGGGCGCCGGCAACGGTTCCTGCCGTCTGGCCGATGGTCAGCAAAATCTGGGCCAACACGCGCCCCTCGTCCGCGGTCAGGCTCGCGTAAAGGTCGTCTGGACTGGGCAGCCGGGAGGCCACAGCCTGCTCGAACGAGCTGCCGACCGACCAACGAGCGTATCCAATGTCGTAGTTGCGTCCAAGGGCCTCGATCAGTGCCTGTGCCTCGGTTGTCAATGGACGCAGAAGCAGAACGACGGCAGCGACGATCAGGAGGATGAGGCTCCCATATGTCACGGCGAGAGCCAGCCAATTGGGCAGCCCACGCTCGCGCAACCGCCGGATAATGGGACGCAAGGTTGCCGCCGCGAACAATGAGAGGACAAAAATACCGACGACGCTGCGCAGGAGCCAGGTCAGGTAAAGGAGCGACAGTGTCACGCCGACGACAATGGTATAGTACGCCAGTCGTTTCATGCGTTGCCATTCTCCTCGTCGCCATTCTGGTAGACGCCCAGAATTGTCTCCAGCTCGGTGACAATTCCTTCGAGGTCGTCGCGAATGGCCGAGCGCTCGTCGTCTGGTTCGGCGTCTGGCTCTTCTTCGCGCGAGCGGCGACGGACGTCTGCCAGAAGTTGTTGCGTCTCGTAGCGCAGCACGCTGAGCCGGTCTCTTCCTCCGGGCTCCATGTTCACGGCGTTTTCCGCCTCCAGGACGCGACGCTCGAAAATCGCGGAGACGACCGCAGCCATGGGAACGGCCACAATCGCGCCGGCAACCCCAAAGAGCAGGGTAAAGGTAATGATGGCCAGCAGTGTAACCAATGGGGGCACGCCAACAGCCTGCTTCATCACCCTCGGCACGAGGATGCTATTTTCGATTTGCTGAATGACGAGCGTGGCGACGACTACCCACAGCGCGTGCGTGGGCGAGATGCTGTAGGCGACGAGCGCTGCCGGAATGGCAGCCAGTGTGGGACCGACTGTGGGAACTGCCTCAAACAGGCCAGCGAGGAGCGCCAGGAAGAGCGCGTATGGCAGGCCGATAATCAAGTAGGCTACAAACGACAGCGCGCCGATGATGAGCATCAGCAGACCCATGCCGGCCGTGTACTTACCCAGGCGATTCTCCAGATCGGCGATCAGATCGCGCTGCCTCTCACGCCGTTCGGTAGGAAAGAGCAGCAACAGCCCCCGCTTCACGCGCTCGCCGTCCAGCGTCCAGTAGAAGGCAACCAATCCTGTGGCTATGATTCCCAGGATGATTCGCGCCGCCTGGTTCACCTGCGCCATCGACTGCCTGAGCAGGGGGATAGCCTCTTCGTCGGACGCCGGCGCCCCGCCAGACAGCGACAGCTCCTCTGGCAGGCGCAGGCCAACGCGCAGAAACGGCCCAATCCGGCCCTCGATGAGCGATCCCCGCAGTTGCTCGTATAGCTCCGGTAGTTGTTGGGTAAAACGCGTGACCTGGTCCACGATCAACGGGGCGCCGGAAAGGATCAGAGCCGTGAGCAGCGCTACCGCCACGACAAAAACCAGAATAACGCCCGCCCGGCGGGGTATGCCACGGCGGAAGAGCCAATCGACCACCGGCCGGATGGTGATGCTGATGAAAATGCCGAAAAAGAAGATCAGGACGACAACGCGGAAGCGGAACAGGAGCAAGAAGCCGGCAGCGATGCTCACCACGATCAGGGTGCCCAGGGCGACCCATCTGGCGTTCAGAGGAGGCAGGTTGAGTGTGGGTTTGGTGACCATGGCCTTGTTGTTTTGTACCTGGGCAATGCTGCGCGCACGCCCTGCTCGCCTTTTCTCGCTATGAAAATCTGTGCTCCGGCCGACTGGCCCGGCTTGGTTCGCCTATTGTAGGGATGCCGGCGCCTGGATGGTATATATCACAGATACATTTCCCCCGGCATAAGGTACCAGTTACCCTCTATAAACCAGCCGTTAGCAAACTTGACACCCCCTGGCAGGTGTGGCAAAATCAGGCCTCGT
>JAAYYY010000056.1 GCA_012515125.1 Chloroflexota bacterium | reverse complement strand
GCTAAAAGCCATACTGCTCGGCGAAGGCGACCAGCGCCTCCTCGAAGACGGACATCGGCGGGCGGACGAGGCCGGCGCCAACCTGGCCCACGCCCGCTTCCTTGTGGGCGATGCCGGTGTTGATGCGCGGCGTAATGCCCAGCTCGACCACCTTGCGGATGTCTACGCCCGTCGGCGTGCCGCGAAAGTCCAGCGCCGGGATGGTGAAGTGGCTGTGTTCTGCCGTCGTGATCTCGTACATCTCCAGGGTGGCGTTGAGCGCGTCCTGCGGCGTGCCGCTAATGAAGGTGACGATGGCGGGGGCGGCAGCCATGGCAAAGGCGCCGATGCCGGCTGTTTCTGTGATCGTGCTGTCGCCAATGTCGCCGCTGGCGTCCTCGGCGGAGAATCCGGAGAAGTAGAGGCCGTCGGGCTGGCCGACCGGCCCCATGAACCAGCGGTCGCCCAGGCCGCTGACGCGGATGCCCAGGTCGGTGCCGTTGCGAGCCATTGTCGTCATGATCGTGCTGCCCTCTACACCGTGCCCGGCGTCGCCCATCGCCTTACAGGCGGCCATGACCGGGTTAAGCACGCTCAGGGCGTTCTCGCCGAGGAAGGCGAGGATGCGCGACAGCTCCTGCCGGTCGTCTACGACGGCCGCCAGGTGGGGTGCGAGGCGAGCGGTGTAGATGAAAGAGCCGGCCTTGTTGCGGTTGTGCCCTTCGTCGCCCATGTGCAGCGCCTCGGCGAGCAGGGCGCGCACGTCCAGCCCGCCGGCCGCGTCCAGGGCTGACGCCAGCGCCGGCCCCATGACCTCGTTCATCCAGCGCAGCTTTTCCAGCACCTCCGGGCTATAGGCGCCGTAGCGCAGCACTTTACCGTAGCCCTCGTTCAGGTTGGAGAAGGCGTGGTTGCCGTGGGTGACGTTCTCCACGACGTAAACCTGCATGGAGGCCGAGGTGACGCCGGCCATCGGCCCCACGGCGCTGTGCTCGTGGCACGGCTCCAGCGTCACGTCGCCGGCCAGCACCATCCGGGCGGCGCTTTCCCAGTCCGCCGCCAGCCCTTCGTAGATGAGCGCGCCGACGATCGCGCCGCGCATCGGTCCCGATGCCCGCTCCCACGTTATCGGCGGACCGGCGTGCAGCAACAGGTTATCGCGCATGCCGGGAATAACCTCGCGTGCGGGCGCCACCGTGCGCAGGATCGGCCGGGCAGCCATCATGCGCCCGACGGCGGTCTCGTTAGCCTGGTCAATGTCAATCACGTTTCATCCTCGCCAGAATACCCATCAGCTTCTCGTTGCCTCCGGCCGGCGGGCGCCACGCTACCTGCACGGCGGTTGCGCCCTGTCCCTGCAGGCTGTCGTAAAAGGACTCCAGCCCGACGTTGATCGCTGCCAGCTCGCCCTGGAAATCGGCCAACGGCAACTCCGAGGCCGGCGGTGTGGGGGCGGGAGCCAGCCGCCGTGCGACGTAAGCCAGCGCCTCGGCGCTACTGTGGAAGACAGAGGCGCCGGATTCGTGTAGCCGCTCGGCTTGCAGGTCCAGACCCTGCGGATCTTCGTCTGTGCCCACCAGGAGGACGGTTAACTCAAGATCGTCGCGTTTCTGGAGTGTTTTGCGTATAGCCGGCGCTAACTCGGCGGACGGGTCGGGGTGTGCCCCTTCGCCGAGCACAACATCGAGCAGGATCAGCCCGGTCTCAGGGTCAGCCGCTTCCTGCTGCAGCCGGCGCAGGCGCAGGTCGTTGTCCATCATCGGGTGCAGCCGGCCCTGGGTGAACTCATCTTCGCCGAGATCGACGATGGTGTGGCCCTGGCTG
>JAAYYY010000482.1 GCA_012515125.1 Chloroflexota bacterium | reverse complement strand
CAGGACCCCGACGCCAGCTTCGAGACGAGTAAGATCTACGCCTGGGGTCCGGCGGACGAAAACGGCAACCGCGAATTGGTACTGATCTACGAAGTGATCGACCCGCTGGGCGGCGACAGGCAGTGGCTGAAACTGGACGCCATCCCACATTACGTGGCCGACGCAACGGTCGCCATCGAAGACAAGACTTTCTGGACCAACGAAGGCTTTGACCTGGAAGGCATCGCCCGCGCCTTCTACGAGTACGTCTGGCTCGGCGGGCCAATCCAGGGCGGCAGCAGCATCACCCAGCAGCTCGTCAAGAATAATCTCATCGAAGAAGAGCGGCGCGTGATCGGCGAGCAGGTCGGCTGGGACGACTACCGGCGCAAAGCGGAGGAGGTGCTGCTGGCCCAGCGCATCTCCCAGACCTATTCCAAAGAACAGATCCTGGAATGGTATCTGAACAGCAACTTTTACGGCAATCTGGCCTATGGCATCGAAGCGGCGGCGCGCGTCTACTTCAATAAGCCGGCGGCGCAGCTAACCCTGCCGGAAGCGGCAATGCTGGCGGCGATCCCCCAATCGCCGGCGCTCAACCCGATCGACAACCCGGAGCAGGCCAAGAGCCGGCAGGAACTTGTGCTCGACGCGATGTTCCGCGAGGGGTACATCGATCACGAACAGCTCGTGACGGCGAAATACACGCCGATCAGCGTCGCGCGCGGCGTGGAGGAGCGCTACGACATCATTGCGCCCCACTTCGCCCTCTACGTGCGCAAGCAGCTTGAACAGCGCTTCGGGCCGGAACAGGTGCTGCGTGGCGGGCTGCGCGTCTACACCTCGCTCGATCTGGAGATGCAGCGGCAGGCGGAGTGTGTGGCGCGGGCGCACGTGGCCCGGCTGAGCGGGGCGCTGGGCGACGCGCTGCCCACCGACGAACAGGCAAGCTGCGCGGCGCTGGCCTACCTGCCAGAGCTGCCGGCGGCGGTGCAGGGCACCGACCACCGCGTGAACAACGCCGCCGTCGTCGCCCTCGACCCACGGACCGGCGAAATCAAGGCGATGGTCGGCAGCCTCGACTACTGGGACGAGAGCATCGACGGCAGCTTCAACGTGGCGGTGGATGGGCTGCGCCAGCCCGGTTCGGCGTTCAAGCCGTTTACCTACCTGACGGCGCTGAGCCAGGGTTACACGGCGGCGACGATGGTGCTGGATGTGGAGACGGACTTTGGCACGCCGTATAACGGCGTCGCCTACGTGCCGCAGAATTACGACCGGCAGTTCCACGGGCCGATGCGCATCCGCCAGGCCCTGGCGAACAGCTACAACGTGCCCGCCGTGGAGGTGATGAGCTGGGTGGGAGTGAACAACGTCATCCGCACGGCCCACAGCCTGGGCATCACCAGCCTGGAAGACAACGCCTCGGGGCAGTACGGCCTCAGCCTGACGCTGGGCGGCGGTGAAGTGCGGCTGATCGACATGGTCTACGCCTTCAGCGTACTGGATAACATGGGCCGGATGGTCGGCGAGGCGGTGTCTCCGGAAGAACAGCGGCTCGGCTTTCGCACGCTGAATCCGGTCAGCATCCTGCGCGTGGAAGACCGCCACGGCGAGGTGCTCTACGAATATAGCCAGCCCCAGCAGCAGGAGATCGTTACGCCGCAGCTCTCCTTCTTGATCAACGACATGCTCAGCGACCGGCAGGCGCGCTGCGCCGGCTTCGGCTGCCCGAACGCGCTGGAGCTGCCGGATAACCGCCCGGCAGCCGTGAAGACAGGCACGACCAACGACTTTCGCGACGCCTGGGCCGTAGGTTATACGCCGCAGCTCGCGACCGGCGTCTGGGTGGGCAATACGGACAACAGCCCGATGGAGGAGGTTCCTGGATCGCGCGGTGCAGCGCCAATCTGGCATGCCTTTATGGCCTGGGCGCTGCGTGACGAGCCGCTGGTTGGCTGGACCCAGCCGCCCGGCGTGGTGCAGCGCACGGTGTGCGATACTTCCGGGCTGCTGCCGACGCCCTTCTGCCCGACGGTGAGCGAGTATTTCGTCGAGGGAACCGAGCCGACCGTCTACGACGACATCTACCAGGAGTTCAAGGTCAACCGGGAGACCGACCGGCTGGCGACCGTCTACACGCCGCCGGAGCTTATCGAGAGCCGCATCTACCGCATCTACCCGGATCGGGCCGCCGACTGGGTCCGCGAGCAGGAGATCGAGCAGCCGCCCACGGAGTTTGACACAATTCCCGGCACGGTCGCCGCGGGTGGTCCCGTCGCCATTCTGGAGCCGGAGCCGTTCCAGTTCGTCCGCGGGCAGGTGCAGATTACGGGCAACGCCGGGGGCGACGGCTTTGCCAGCTACCGGCTGGCCTATTTTCCGGGTCTGACGCCTTCGGCTATCCAGCCGATCAGTGACGGCGTCACGGAGCCCCGCGAAAACGCAGAGCTGGGCGTGTGGGACGTAAGCGGGCTGAACGGGCTGTACACGCTGCTGCTGACGGTGCAAAAGGAAGATGGCAGCTTCGAGGAAGTGAGCGTGCCGGTGACGGTGGACAATACAGCTCCGACCGCGCAGATCCGCTTCCCCCTGCCCAACCAGTCCATCTTCACCGACGACGACTATGTCATTGTTCAGGCGCAGGCTGAAGACGACGTGTCGCTGGAGCGCGTGGAGTTCTACGTCGATAATGCCGGCGTGCCCTTCGCGATCAGTACCGTCCCGCCCTACACCGAGCGGTGGCCGATCCGGGGCACGGGCTGCCACAGCTTCCGCGTGCTGGCCGTGGATGCGGCAGGCAACGAGACGAGCAGCGAGCCTGTGCGCGTTTGCCTGGTGGCGCGAGGGGAGTAAGATTCACTCCAGATGTGGAGTGTCTGATCAGCCGGATGACAATGAACCGAGGGCTGCGAGGTTAATATGAACACAATGCAGAATGGTGAAGAGAAGACGCGGGGCGCGGCACCGCTGGTTTCGCTGGCGGTAGGCGCGCTGGCCGCGGCCGGCGGCTGGATTGGCTACAGCGCGACGATGATCGACCACAATCTGCCGCTGCCGCTGGCCCTGAGTGCGGAACGCCACCTCTTTACGGGGCGGATATCCGGCCTGCTCAACTTTTACGTGGACGACAGCGGTACGGGCCGCCCGCTGGTACTGGTCCACAGCATCAATGCGGGCGCTTCGAGCTATGAGATGAAGCCGCTTTTCGACCACTATCGCGGGCAGCGCCCGGTATACAGCCTCGACCTGCCCGGCTTCGGCTTCTCCGAGCGCTCGGACCGGCGCTATTCGCCGCATATGTACGCCGCTGCTGTGCGCGACTTCCTCGCCGATATTGTACAGGTGCCGGCCGACGTGGTGGCCCTGTCACTGGGCAGCGAGTTTGCCGCCCGCGCCGCGCTGGAAGCACCCGGCCTGTTCCATAGCCTGGCGCTGATCAGCCCGACAGGGCTGGGCAAGGAGAAGAAAGCCGACGGCGACGCGAACGGCGCCGGAAACGCTACCGCCTACCGGCTATTCTCCGTGCCGCTGTGGAGCCAGGCTTTTTACGATCTACTGGTCACGCGGCCTGTTCTGCACTACTACCTGCAGAAGAGCTTCCACGGGCCGGTCGATCAAGGCCTGGAGAACTATGCCTACCTGACCACGCACCAGCCCGGCGCCCGCTATGCACCGCTCCACTTCATCAGCGGGCAGCTCTTCACCCCGCAGGTTCGCAGGCAGATCTATGCGAAGGTAACGACGCCGGCCCTGGTCATCTACGACGAAGACCCCTTCACCGGCTTCGCCGAGCTGCCGGGCCTGCTTCTGGACCATCCGAACTGGAACGCGGTGCGCATCACTCCGACCCGTGGCCTGGCCCACTTCGAGCAAACGGAGACGACAGTGCGCGTGCTGGACAACTTCTGGGAGAGCATCGCAGGCGCATGAACATCATCGGCCAGCTTCACGGCGCACTCTCCAACACCATCTGGCTGTTTTACCTGTTTCTCGGGCTGTGGGGGCTCTATCGAGCTATCCGGCGGCAGCCGGTGAACGGCAGCTACCTGGGTGCGGTTGCCGTCATCCAGATCGTCATGATCGTCCAGGCGCTGATGGGCGGCGCGCTCTACCTGGGCGGCAACCGGCCGGAGCGGGAGCTAGTTCACTACCTCTACGGCGCGTTTGGCATCGTCTTCCTGCCGGGCGTGTTTGCCTATCTGAAGGGCGACGACTCCAACACCGCGCAGTGGATCTTCGCGCTGGGCTCCCTGTTTATGTACGGGGTCATCCGGAGAATCATCGAGACGGCAGTTTAAGAGAGCAGGCAGGGGCAGTTTGCGAGCCAGGAAACGGGCGGCGCGTCTGAACGGGTCGCCCGTTTTCGTCTAGCGCAAGGCCCGCCAGACGCCGGGAGTCTCGTCGTCGGCGTGTTCGATCGGCTCGACGTGGAAGGGCACGTCGATGATGATCAGATTCTCCTGGTTGCGCAGGCGGCGGCGCAGGAAGTTGGCCGTCTGGTTGTGCAGATAGCCGGCCCAGAACGACTCGGCGATGAACTCTGGCACCACGACGGTCACCAACTGCCCAGGGAACTCAACATTATTTACGTGTTCGATATAGTCGATGAGCGGGTCAAGAATGTCGCGGAAGTCGTAGTCGATGATTTCGTAGCGGATACCCGCGGTGAGGTTCGGAAAGCGGGCCCAACGGCGCTCCAACCGCTCGCGGACCTCTGGCGAAGTGGCGATGGAGACGGCTCTTACGTCGTCGGCAATTCGCCGCGCATACTTGAGTGCGCGGATAGTGCCACGGTGGACATCGGCAATGGGCACAATAGCGACCGGCGCTACCGGTACGAAGTCACTTTCGTCCAGACCGCGCGTGCTCAGGGCGGCGGCGACGGATTCGTAATGACGGTGAATCGCATAGAAGAACATCACCAGCACGGGGATCAGAACGGCAATAATCCAGGCGCCCTCCAGAAAGCGGGTGGCGAGCAGGATGATGAAGACGACGCCCGTCACAAATGCCCCAAGGGCGTTAAGGGCCTGCTTCCAGCGCCAGTTCGGCTCGTAATGAATCTGCGTAACCGTCGTGTTTACCGACTCGCCCGGCTGCAGCCGGCCAATCTTGCCCATCAGCACAAACATGCCTGCCTGGGATAGCGTAAAACTCACCATGACGCCGACGGCATAAAGGGGCAGCATACGGATTTCGTCGGCCTGAAAGATGACGACCAGCACCGCCGAGATAATGGTCAGTACGATGATACCGGAACTGAAGACCAGCCGGTCGCCGCGATTCTGCATCCAGCGGGGCATGAAGCCATCGCGGGCCAGGAAGGAGCTTAGCCGGGGGAAATCCTGATAGGCTGTGTTGGCGGCGAGGAAGAGGATAAGGGCGGTGAAAGCCTGAACCGCTACGTAGAGGAAATTACCCAGAGGCACGCCGCTGGTAATCTGGCGGGTCATCTGCGACAGGATCGTCTCGCCTGCTTCGGCCGGAACAAGGTTGAGGCGGGTCGCCAGGAAGCTGATGCCGACAAAGAGGGAGCTCGCCATAAAGCCCATGACCACCATCGTCTCCGCCGCGTTCTTGGACTCTGGCGGCTTGAACGCCTGCACGCCGTCGGAGATGGCCTCGATGCCCGTCAGCGCCGTGGTGCCGCTGGCGAAGGCACGCAGGATGAGCCAGATGAGGGCGACGCCCGTTAGCGTCTCCTGGGCCGGGAGGCTTGCCGGTAGCGGTTCGAGCGGGGTGAGCCCGAAGAGGCCAAAATAGCGTACCAGGCCGATAGCAATAACCACCCAGACGAAGGCCACAAAGGCATAGGTCGGAACGGCGAAGACCGTACCGCTCTCCTTTGCGCCGCGGAGATTCATCCACGTAATGAGCAGGATAGCCAGGAGCGCCAGCCAGACGCGGTAGGGCTGGACCTCGGGGATAGCGGAGGTGACGGCGCGCACACCCGCCGAGGCCGACACGGAGACGGTGAGAATATAGGCAGGCAGGAGTGCGCCGCCGGCAATGAGGGACGGCAGTCGCCCCAGGTTGTCCTTGGCGACCATGTAGGCGCCGCCGCCCTGCGGATAATGCAGGATCGTCTGGATGTAGGTGAAGACCACGGTGAGGACAAGCGCAGCCACAGCCACAGCGACAGGCATTGTCAGCTGCAACCCGGCGCTGCCGAGGACGACCAGAACGCCCATGATTGCTTCGGTCGCGTAGGCGTTACTGCTGATCGGGTCCGACGCAAAGACGGCAAGCCCGCGTACCTTATCCAGCCGCTCATGTAGCTCGTGGCTTGTGGGGAAAGGCGGGCCAATCAAAAATCGCTTGACAGTAGAGCGGTCCATAGCGCACCTCGGCTAATTACCTCTGCAAACCAGCGGGCGGATAGTTGCCCGCACGCGCAGTGAGCGTCCATGAATATCCTCAAAGAACGAGATTACAAAGTAGGGATTAGCCGCTACCGGGCCTTGCCGGGGCCAAAGGGCAGCGTGAGAGTGGGGAGTATGATTTCTGGCGGACCAGGACGCCAAGAGCGCTTGTCCGCGTCCAGATCCATTGCGAAAGTCGTACCATTGGCCTCACACGAGGCACAAAAACAGAAGAGCCGTTGCTATTGATCATTGTCAGAATACCAACGCGCTACGGTACCGCTAACCGCTCCCTGATGCAATGGCGCACCGGAGAGGGCCTCTCATCTTGACGTTTTCTTGATACCGGTTGCTGCTTTCTTGACGAAATCCTGATCTGGCACAAGTATGCTAGAGACGACCCTGCCTGTAAACTGTCGCGCAAATCCACTACAATGAGGGTGGGCGGAAGCGGGACGATGGCAGATGGATGAACGACACGATCAGGTCAACGCAAATACGGCAACCGGGGCAGCCTCCCGCGACGCACGGGCCGGGAGGGAAAAGCCGGAGCAGCCGCCGGCCGAGGGCCAGCAAGCAAGGCGGTACGCACTGGCTGTTGTCTTCGTCGCGCTGGCGACACTCGTTGGGTTGCCCTGGCGGCCCATCATCGAGCCGACCAACCTCGTCATGGTCTACCTGCTCGCCGTCATACTGGCGGCGCTACAGCTTGGGCGAGGTCCGGCGGTGCTGGCCTCGCTGCTTAGTGTGCTTGCGTTTGACCTCGTCTTCGTCCCGCCCTTCTATACGCTGGCGGTCTCTGACGTAGAGTATATTCTGACCTTCGCCGGCCTTCTGGGCGCCGGTCTGGTCACCAGCTCGCTGGCGGCCCAGGCGCGCGGACAGGCCCGCTTTGCAAGGATGCGTGACGCGCACACGGCTGTGCTCTTCTAGCTTAGCCGTGACCTGGCTGCCGCCGGTGGGGTCTCGCAGGTAGCCCAAGCGCTGGTACGGCACGTCGAACAACTGATCGGCGGCCAGGCAGCCGTGCTGATATTCGAGGACGACGAGCTGGAGCTGAGCCAGGTGAGCGCGGCGTTTCCCTTCGACGAGACAGAGGCGGCAGCGGCGCGCTGGGCCTTCGCCAACAACACTGCTGCTGGCCGGGGAGAGGGTCCTCACGGCAGCGCCCGCGGCCTGTACCTGCCGTTGAAGACGGCAGGGGAGGTCCTCGGCGTGCTGGGCGTTCGTTTTCCAGACGCGCCGGTTCCCGGTGGTCCGCTACCGGCCGAGCAGCAACGGCTGCTGGAGTCGTTTGCCAGCCAGGGCGCCATAGCCGTCGAGCGCTCATTGCTGGCCGAACAGGCCCGGGAAGCGCGGCTATTGCAGGAGACAGAAAAACTACAGACGGCGTTGTTGAATTCCATTTCGCACGACCTACGCACACCTCTCGCGGCAATAACCGGTGCCTTAAGCAGCCTGCACGAGGCCGGCGAGCTGCTGGATACACATGCCCGTCAGGAGCTGCTAACCAACGCCTATGAAGAAGCAGAGCGGCTAAACAGCCTGGTAGCGAATCTGCTGGACATGAGCCGCCTGGAGGCCGGCGCCCTGCGCGTCGGCGCTATTCCCGTGGATATCGAAGACGTGCTCGGCGTGGCACTATCGCAATCGGTACAGCGCCTGCACGAGCGCGAGATCCGTCTGGAGATACCGGCGGGCCTACCCCTGGTCTCGGCTGATTTTGTGCTGCTGGCACGCGTTTTTGTAAACCTGCTGGACAACGCCGATAAATATGCGCCCCTGCAGACGGCGATCACCGTGCGCAGCTTCGTGCAGGAGCAAGAGCTCTGGGTCCAGGTGCTGGACCGCGGTCCGGGCATCTTCGAGGGAGATCGCGAGCGGATATTCGAGAAGTTCTATCGCGGCGCCGCCGAATGTGCAGAAGCGGATGGCGAGGCACGCGAGCGCAGCCGGGCGGGCACAGGGCTGGGGCTGTCCATCAGCAAGGGGATTGTCGAGGCGCATCGCGGCCGGATCTGGGCCGAGAACCGCCCTGGCGGCGGGGCCATCGTGACGGTCGCCCTCCCGCTGAACGGCGAGCTGGAAACAGCAGCGCGGAGTACAGGCCATGCGTGACGCGGGCGGGAGGGTGCTCATTATCGACGACGAGCGCCCCATCCGGCGCTTTCTCTCGACGGT
>JAAYYY010000055.1 GCA_012515125.1 Chloroflexota bacterium | reverse complement strand
ATCGCCGCCGATCGCCCGGCGGACGCGATCCAGGCCGACGTGCGGCGCGTGGTCGCCGACAGGGCCGGCGTCGCTTTGCGTTCCTGACCGGCTATCCCCTACTCGTCGAACGCGTCCAGACCGCCGTCGCCCTCTGCCAGCTCCGGCATCGCCTTTTCGATCTCCTCCGGCGACTGCCCGCGCTCCAGCCTGTCCACAACTTCGCCGAATTCTTCGCCCAGGTCCTCGCCCATTTCCTGGCTCATCTGCCGCATCAACCGGCCGAGCGCGCGCGGGTCGTCTTCGCTGAGGTTGTCGAGCGCGCTATCGTCCAGCAGGGAGTCCATACGAGCCTCCTCGCCCCGGGCCAGCGCGACCCGGCCGATGCGCCGCTTCAGCGCCGTACTGCCGCAGTGGGGGCAGTCGGGCGTCGCCTGCTCATACTCGTCGAAGCTGTAGGTGAGCCGCACCAGGCGCCGGCAGTCCTGGCAGCGAAACTCATAAACCGGCATACCGCGATCCTCCTGCTTTATCTGTCTTTCCTGCTACAATCGGCAGCGATCATTGAGTTGTTTATACTTGCCGACATTATAACGACTGGAGAAAAAGAGGAGCAAGCTTGTCTGAGATTGACCCCTACCACCGCACGCACCTGCCTCTACTGATCGTCATCTCTGGCCCGTCGGGCGTGGGCAAGGACACGATTGCGCGCGAGCTGATTGCGCGCTGCCCGGACTCCTTCTATTTTGTGGTCACGGCGACGAACCGCCCGCCGCGCCCTGGCGAAAAGGACGGCGTGGACTATATCTTCCTGAGCACCGACGAGTTTGCGCAGATGATCGAAGCCGGCGAGTTCCTGGAATACGCCGTCGTGTACAACGATTACAAGGGCGTGCCCAAACGACAGATTCGCGAGGCGCTGGCCAGTCAGCGCGACGTGATCATGCGCGTCGATCCGCAGGGAGCGGCGACCATTCGCCGGCTCGTGCCCAACGCGGTTTTCATCTTCCTCACGACCCAATCCGAAGCCGAGATGGTGCAGCGGCTGCGGGAGCGCAAATCGGAAAACCCGGAAGGCTTGAATTTGCGTATCGCCACCTCCCGCGAGGAGATGAAGCGCATCAACGAGTTCGACTACTGGGTGATCAACGCCGATGGGCAGCAGGGTGACGCCGTCGATCTCATTCTGTGCATTATCGAGGCCGAACGGGCACGCGTGGGGCGCAAGCCGATCCAGATATGACCATCACAGCCATTCTTTTTGACGTCGGCGGGGTGCTGATCACGCCGCTCGATCCTGAAGCGCTGCGTCGGCGCCGGGAAGCGCTGGCGGCTTCGCTGGGCTTCGACTCGGCCGAGGCGATGTGGCGCCGGTTCTTCGAAGGCGACGAGTGGGCGGCGGCCAAGACGGGCCGCATGACACATGAGCAGATGTGGGACCAGCTTCTGCGCCCCTATGGTTACGAGACGCGGGAGGCCCAGGCGGCGATCGTCGAAGAGCTATACCGTGGCGAAGGCGTGGACCCCGGCATGGCGCAGCTCGTCGCCGCCCTGCACGGTGACTATCGTCTGGCTATCCTCAGCAACTGGGATGACCGGCTGGAGCTGCTGCTCGAGCATTACGAGCTCAGCCGTTACTTCGACGTCATCTTTAACTCGCACAGCATCGGCATGGCCAAGCCCGACGAGGAAACGTATCGGTACGTCCTGGAGCAGCTGGAGCTGAGCCCGAGCGAGCTGCTCTTTATCGACGACAAGGAGCGCAACACCCGTGTGGCCGAGAGGCTGGGCATCAGCAGCATCGTCTTTCGCGACGTGGCGGGGCTGGTGGCGGAGCTGATAGAGCGCGGCATTCTCTCCCAATCGTATGCCGCCCGTAGCTCTCGATCTACGTAGCGGCGCTCGCCGGTTGGCAGGCAGCGCGGGCGGAAGCTGGCACAGTACTTAAGTACTATAAACGATTTCGCGAAAAGGTTGAACGAGCGCTTGACGTGGCCTGAGCTTGGGATAAAATTCATAAGATGTTTATCTTGTGCTAATGTGTTCCAACTATAGATTTTCGCTCTGAAGGCTGGGAGCGCGCAGACAACGTGAATTCTTGAAACTCTAGACGCAGTACAGGACGTACGGTTTTACTTTCGTATCGAACGCTCGAACCGTGTGGCGGTTGTCTGGGGGGCGGGAAGCAGACGGGTAGTACAGGGCGAGT
>JAAYYY010000481.1 GCA_012515125.1 Chloroflexota bacterium | reverse complement strand
CTCCAGATAGCAGCGCTGGTTCTGGCTCGCACCTCCTAAAGGCGAGGCCCAGACAGGCTTCTACTGTGCAGTTTACGCGTTGCCCCCCTCTTTTCCCCAGTAACGAATGTCACCTAAGTCACTGTAGGTTGTCACCGGCCGGCTCTGCACCTGAACGACGAAGATCACGTCGGATCAGTGTACCGTGGCGCGAGATAGGGTATATTTCCTTTTCGTGGCTGCCGGACGCATAATCACACTGGTCGCAGTCAGATCGAAGGGATGACGATGGCTAGAATCTATCTTGTCAGCGACTTGATGACCAAAAACCCGGACACGGTGCTCGTCAGCGCGACGCTACGCGATGTGCTGCAGCATATGAAGCAGGACAACTGCCGCCAGCTACCGGTCCTGGACCACGAGCAGCGCCTGGTAGGCATCATCACCGACCGGGATGTTCGTCTGGCCATGAACTCGCCGCTACTTTTGCGCGAGCGCTGGCAGGACGAGGCGTTGCTGGATTCCGTGACGGCGGAGAGCTGTATGACCGCCGGACCGCTGACAGTCGGGCCGGACCTACCGGCCTACGAGGCGGCGGAGCTGCTGGCGACGCACAAGTTCGGCGCGCTGCCCGTCGTGGTAGGCGATGATCTGGTTGGGATTTTGAGCGTTACGGATCTCTTGCGGGCCTTTGTGCGGGAGCAGCGGGATCGGGCTGGCAACAACGTCGTCGTGGACCCCTAGCCCTAGATGGGCAGGCGCATGGTGATGGTCGTGCCTTCGCCGGGCTTCGACCATACTTCAAAGGAGCCGTTGCGTTCCTCAGCCCGGGCGCGCATATTCGCCAGCCCGTGACCGGTAGCCTGTGTCCGGCTGTTGAGGTCGAACCCCATACCATCGTCGCTCACCCGCAGCACAATCGCGTGGTCGTGGCGCACGGCGCTGA
Organism: Chloroflexota bacterium; assembly: GCA_012515125.1. Taxonomy (GTDB): domain Bacteria; phylum Chloroflexota; class Anaerolineae; order Promineifilales; family Promineifilaceae; genus JAAYYY01. Next base: position 9,755 of record JAAYYY010000481.1, on the reverse strand, counting down.
CCTCCACCCGGCTGGCCCGCGCATGGCGCGCCACGTTGGCCAGGGCTTCCTGAGCCGTAAAGAATAGCGCGCGCGCCACGCCCGGCGGCACCGTGGAAATGACTTCAGGAGGCGCGTTCAGCTCCACCGGCACCATCGTATTGGCCTGGAATTCCCGCGCCAGACGGGCCAGCCCTTCCGCCAGGCTGCCCTCGAAACGGCGCGGTCGCAGGTCCAGGATGAAGTTGCGGATATCCCGAATCGCGTCGTTCAGCCCGCCGATGGCGGCGTCGATCAGGGCGACGGCCTCTTCCTGTTCCTCTTCTGTCAGCAGGAGGCGCACCGATTCCAGCGTAAGGCCGACCGCGTAGATAGCCTGGATGACGCCGTCGTGCAGGTCCATGCCGATGCGCGACCGTTCCTCCACGATGGCCGTGCGGCCGACCTGTTCGTAGAGACGGGCGTTGGTGATGGCGATGGCGGCGTGGGCCGCGAGCAGCTCGATGACGGCCTCGTCAGCGCGCGTGAACTCAGTGCCGTCCAGCTTATCGGTCAGGTAGAGATTGCCCAGGATCTCGTTGCCGGCCTTGATCGGCACGCCCAGAAACGCCTCCATCGTCGGATGACCGGGCGGAAAGCCGACGGAGCGCGGGTCTTCGCTGATGCGTGGAATGCGAATGGTGCGCCCCTCCCGCAGAATGGCCCCCAACAGCCCCAGCCCCTGCGGCAGATGGTCGATTGACGCCGTGACGTCGGGCGCCATGCCGCTATGGATGAAACGGATCAACCGGCCGCTGCCGTCGGGCACGCCCAGGGCCGCGTATCGCGCGCCGGCCAGCTTGCGGGCCGACTCCACGATTTCGTGCAGCGTCTTGTCCAGTGAAAGATTACTGGCGACGGCGAGGGCGGCCTGGTTCAGCGCGGCCAGGGCTTCAGATGGAATCCGTGCACCAGTTGCCATTCGATTCTAGAGATAATCTTGCAGGTGATGTTGCACGGCGTATGCTGCGGCCTCCGCACGGTTAGAAACGCTTAGCTTCGAGAGGATGCTGCTGACATAATTGCGCACCGTTCCTTCGCTGAGGAAAAGCGCCTCGGCGATTTCGCGGTTCGTCTTGCCTTCGGCGATCAGAGCCAGTACCTGCATCTCCTGCGGAGTAAGGTCTCCGAACGCCGCCTTTTCCTCGTTCTGGATAGCCCGCCGGACTTCATTAAACACACGCTGTGTTAACGATGGGTCTAGCGTCGCTTCGCCGCGCGCCGCCGCCTCAATAGCCTGGATTAGCTCGCCGCTGCCGATCTGCTTCAGGACGTAGCCGCAGGCGCCCGCGCGAATGGCCGAAAATAGTAGCTCGTCGTCGGCGTAGGAGGTCAACATCACCACTTTTGTGTCGGGCAGGAGATCGGTTATCTCCTGGCACGCCTCGATCCCGCTGCTGCCCGCCAGGCGGATATCCATCAGGATGATGTCAGGCTTCTGTTCCAGCGCCTTTTCGATGGCCTCGTCGGCTGCCGCCGCTTCGGCCACGACCTCGAAATTGGCGTGCCGTTCCAGCAGGCTTTTCATGCCCAAGCGCACTACTTCGTGATCGTCAACCAGCATGATCCGTAGGTTTGCCATGACCCCAAGTATATCCCGCTTTGACGCTCTCTTCCAGTCCGGCAGTCCACACCAGAAGTAATCTTGTGCGGGCTGTCACACGGGAGACGTGACATCTATCACTGGGGCACCACGATGAACTTCTTTACCATGGGTATGATCGTGCTCATTCTCGTTTTCACACAGGAGGCGCTTGATGGACCCCCTCATACTGGCACGTCTGCAGTTCGCCGTTACCACTATCTACCACTTCTTTTTTGTTCCCCTCACGCTCGGGCTTTCCATCTTCGTCGCCTTGCTGGAGACACTTTATGTGCGCACCGGCAAGACGGTCTACAAGGAGATGACCAAGTTCTGGGGGAAGCTGTTCCTGATCAACTTTGCGATGGGCGTCGTCACCGGTATCGTCCAGGAGTTCCAGTTTGGCATGAACTGGTCGGAATACTCGCGGTACGTGGGTGACATTTTTGGGGCGCCGCTGGCGATTGAGGCCCTGCTGGCCTTCTTCCTCGAATCCACCTTCCTGGGTATCTGGATATTCGGCTGGGACAAGCTCTCGAAGGGTGCGCACGCGGCGGCGATGTGGCTGGTGGCTATTGGCTCCAACATATCGGCCCTGTGGATTCTCGTCGCCAATAGCTTTATGCATGAGCCGGTCGGCTTCGTCCTGCGCAACGGGCGCGCCGAAATGGACGATTTCCTGTCGCTGCTGTTCAACCCGCACCTCTTCGTGCAGTTTCCGCACGTCCTGATGAGCGGGCTGACGACGGCGGCGTTCTTCGTGCTCGGCATCAGCGCCTACCATCTCCTGCGGCAGGGCGAGAGCCGCCACGGCTTCCGCATCAGCTTCCAGATTGCCGCTATCGTCGGCCTCGTCGCCACCCTCTGGGTGATCATGTCGGGCCACAGCCAGGCGCAGCATATAGTCCAGGTCCAGCCGATGAAGATGGCGGCAGCGGAGGCGCTATGGGAAAGCGAGGACCCGGCGCCCATGTCGCTGTTCACGATTGGCAACGAAGCAGAGCGGCGCGACGTCTTTGCCATTCGCCTGCCCCGTGCCCTCAGCTTGCTTGCCTATAACCAGCTGGAGGGCGAAGTGAAGGGCATCAACAACCTGCAGGTTGAATATGAGCAGGAGTACGGGCCCGGCGACTACGTGCCGCCAGTAGCGATCAGCTACTGGACCTTCCGGATCATGGTCGGCCTCGGTTTCCTGATGCTGGCCGTCGTCGTCTATGCCCTCTTCCTGGTCGTCGGCGAGCAGCTCGACGCGGCGCCCCGTCTGCTGCGCTTCCTGCCCTGGCTGATCCTGGCCCCCTACCTGGCCAACACGGCCGGCTGGATACTGACCGAGGTCGGCCGCATGCCCTGGGTGGTCTACGGCCTGATCCGGGTCGAAGAAGCGGTGTCGCCGACCGTTACGGCGGGCATGCTCTGGACGACGCTGATCGGATTCACGCTGGTCTATGGCGTGCTGATGATCGCCGACATTTACCTGCTGCGTAAGTTTGCGCGGGCCGGGGCAGAGGACACGCCGTTCCTCCAGCCCGGCCCCGAAGAGCCGATTCCTTCCATCGTAGGCGACTGAACCCAGTTAGGAGCAAGCGAGGAATATCATGGACCTCAACATACTCTGGTTTATTCTCATCGCCGTCCTGTACACGGGCTTCTTCGTGCTGGAGGGCTTTGATTTCGGCGTCGGCATTCTCCTGCCGATCCTCGGCCGGACCGACCAGGAGCGGCGGGTGGTCATCAACACGATTGGCCCCCATTGGGATGGCAACGAAGTGTGGCTGCTGACGGCGGGCGGCGCTACCTTCGCAGCTATGCCACACTGGTATGCCACATTGTTCAGTGGCTTCTACCTGCCGCTCTTCCTGATCCTCGTCGCCCTGATCGTCCGCGGTGTGGCCTTCGAGTTTCGCAGCAAGGACCGCCACCCGATCTGGCGCCGTATCTGGGATGGCTGCATTTTCGTGGGCAGCCTGCTTCCGGCGCTGCTCTTCGGCGTGGCCTTCGCCAACCTCGCCCGGGGCGTGCCCATCGACGCGGAGATGAACTATGTGGGCGGCTTCTGGAATCTGCTGAACCCCTACGCGCTGCTCGTTGGCATCATGCTCGTCGTGGGTTTCACCCTGCATGGCGCGAACTTCCTGACGATGAAGACGGACGGCGAGATGCGCGAGCGCGCCCGCCGGGTGGCGTGGCGGCTCTGGCCCATCGTGGTCGTCTTGCTGGCAGCGACCTTCATCTTCACCTACCAGCAGACCGACATCGTCCACCAGTTGGGCATCAACCCGGGCATGATCCCGGTTCTCGCCGGCCTGACCATCCTCGCCGAAGGTTATCTCATCCGCAAAGAACGGGACGGCTGGGCTTTCACCTTTTCGGTCCTGACGGTGATTCTGACCTCGGCGACCTACTTCCTGATCATGTACCCGCGCGTCATGGTCTCCAGCCTGAACCCGGAATACAGCCTGACCATCTACAACGCCGCGTCGTCGCCCTACACGCTGCGCATCATGTCGATCGTCGCCGCCGTCCTCGTGCCCATCGTCCTGCTCTATCAGGGGTGGAGCTACTGGGTCTTCCGCGAGCGGCTGACGACGCACTCGGAGCTGGAGTACTGAGAAGCGGCTGCACACGCACCGGTCCTATCCGACGGCACCGGGTAGATTGCCGTTTCGTCATTCTGGAGAGCCCGGCCCTGAACGGCGCCGGGCTCTTTCCGACAGGGCGCGCTGATGTTTGACCGGCGTCTCTGGCAGGAAGCGCGGGCCACCCTGCTCCCCATTCTGCTCACCGTGCTGCTACACAGCCTGACCGGTCTGGTTACGGTGGGCAGCGCCTTCCTGCTCAGCCGCGTTGTCGATGCCGTCTTTATGCAGGGGCAGACACGGGCGGCGGTGCAGCCGCTCCTTCTGGCGCTGCTGGCCCTCATCCTGGTGCGCGCCGCCCTAACGGCGGGGGCAGAGCTGGTTGCCGGCCGGCTGGCCCTGCGCATTAAGACCAGCCTGCGCCAGCGCCTCTTTCACCGGCTGCTGGAGCTTGGACCCGTGCACAGCAGCGGCGAGCGCAGCGGGGAGCTGTCGGCCACGCTGGTGGCGGGCGTCGAAGCGCTGGAGAGCTACTTCAGCCATTACCTGCCGCAGCTTGCCATCGCTGTTCTCGTGCCGCTGACCATTTTCGTCGCCGTCTTCCCGGTCGATCTGCTGACGGCGATCATCTTCCTGCTCACCGCGCCGCTTATCCCGATCTTCATGATCCTGATCGGCAAGGTCGCCGCGCAGCTAACGGGGCGCCAGTGGCGCGCCCTGAGCCTCATGAGCGCCCATTTTCTGGACGTGCTCCAGGGGCTGACCACGCTCAAGCAGCTCGGGCGCAGCCGGGCCCAGGTCGAGCAGGTGGCGCTGGTCAGCGACCGTTTCCGGCGCACGACGTTGTCGGTGCTGCGCGTCACCTTCCTCTCGGCGCTGACGCTGGAGCTGGTGGCGACGCTCAGCGTCGCCATTGTGGCGGTCGAGATCGCCCTGCGCCTTCTGCGCGGCGGCCTGCCCTTTGCCGATGCCCTGTTCATCCTCGTCTTGGCGCCGGAGTTCTACCAACCGTTGCGCCAGCTCGGCGCTCGCTTCCACGCCGGGATGGAAGGCATCAGCGCCGCCCAGCGCATCTTTGCCATTCTCGACCGCTCGCCCGAAACGCCCGGCGGCAGCCGGCCCGCGCCGGAGCCTCCGTTCACGATTACATTCGAGAATGTGCACGCTGCCTACGGCGACGAGCGCGAGCCGGCGCTGAAGGGCGTGTCGTTTACCCTGGAACCGGGCAGCAGGTCGGCGCTGACCGGCCCCAGCGGCGCCGGCAAGAGCACCGTGCTGCAGCTCCTTCTCGGCTTCCTGCGGCCCACGGCGGGCCGGATTCTGGTCAACGGGCTGCCGCTTGACTCCTTCACTATAGAGAGCTGGCGCAGCCACATCGCCTGGGTGCCGCAGAATCCCTACCTGTTCTACGACACCGTTGCGGGCAACATCCGCCTGGGCCGGCCCGGAGCAAGCCGGGCCGAGGTCGAAGAGGCGGCGCGGCTGGCCTGCGCGCACGACTTTATCACGGCTCTTTCCCAGGGCTACGAGACCGTCGTCGGCGAGCAGGGCGTGCGGCTTAGCGGCGGTCAGGCGCAGCGCATCGCCCTGGCCCGGGCCTTTCTACAGGATGCGCCCCTGCTCCTCATGGACGAGCCGACATCACAACTTGACCCGCGCACCGAGGCAGAGCTGCAGCAGGCGACGGCGCGGCTGCTGGCAGGACGCACGGCGCTGATCATCGCCCACCGGGAAAGCACCATCGCGGGAGCCGATCAGATATTGCGACTTTGCGAAGGGGAACTGGAGGTGCTTGCAGGTGCCTCCAGCGTTCTCGATAATGGGTACTATACGAATGGGGCGCCAGAACAGCCGAAAGCGCCCGCCCGCGAACCGTCTTTAAGGGCGCACGAGGCCGGGAAGCCGCCATCCCCGGCCGGCGCCCCTCGCCCGGCGCCCGCGCAGTCCGGCCGGCAGCTTCTCCGCCACCTCGTGGAGATCGCCGGCAAGCGGTGGCCGCACGCCCTGCTCGCCGCCATCCTGGGCACCCTGACCATCGGCAGCAACGTCAGCCTGATGGCGACGTCGGCTTACCTGATCTCGGCCGCGGCCCTGCAGCCCTCCATCGCCGATCTCAACGTGGCGGTGGTCGGCGTACGCTTCTTCGGCCTCTCGCGGGCCGTCTTTCGCTACCTGGAGCGGCTGGCGTCGCACAACCTCACCTTCCACTTGCTGGCCCGCTGGCGCACCTGGTTCTATGCGGCGCTGGAGCCGCTGGCGCCGGCCCGCCTGCAACAATACCGCAGCGGCGACCTGCTCAGCCGAATTGTCGGCGACGTGGCGGCCCTGGAGGCGTTTTACGTGCGCGGCCTGGGCCCGCCTCTGGTCGCTATTCTCGTGACGGCCGGCGTCGCGCTCTTTTTCGCCGCTTTCGACGGCACGCTGGCGCTGGCGCTCGTCTTGTTCCTCCTGCTTGCCGGCGTTCTGCTTCCACTCGTCATCGCCCGGCTCAATCGGGGCCTGGGGCAACAGATCACGGCCCACCGGGCGCGGCTGGAGACGCTGCTGGTGGACGGCGTCCAGGGCATGGCCGATCTCCTGGCGGCGGGCCGGGGCGCAGGCTGGGAGGGCGACGTTGCGTCGGCGGCGAGGTCGGTGGCGTCCGTGCAGAGGCGGGCCAGCCTGGTCAACGCCGTGCACGGCGGCACGGCGACGCTGCTCCAGCATCTGGCGGCCTGGAGCGTGCTCTGGTTAGCCATCCCGCTGGTGACGGCGGGTCAGATCGGCGGGGTCAACCTCGCCGTGCTGGTTCTGGCGGCGCTCGCCGCGTTTGAAGCGGTGCAGCCGCTCCCGGCGGCGGCCCAGCAGATGGGCGAGAGCCTGGCCGCAGCCCGCCGCCTGATGGAGGTCGTGCAGTCGGAACCGGCCGTTCGCCGCCCGCCCGCCCCGGCCGCCGCGCCGGTCCGCCCGCACCTCGCCGTGCGCCATCTCAGCTTCCGCTACGAGCCAGAGTCGCCGCCGGCGCTACAGGACGTCACGCTCGATCTGCCGCCCGGCCGGCGGCTGGCCGTCGTCGGGCCCAGCGGAGCCGGCAAATCGACGCTCATCAACCTGCTGTTGCGCTTCTGGGAGTTCGACGCGGGCGAAATCCTGCTCGATGGTCAGGACGTGCGCTCCCTCGACCCGGACGACGTCCGCCGCTTCTTCGGCGTCATCGCCCAGCGCCCCCATCTCTTCAACGCCACGCTGCGCGACAACATCCGCCTGCCGCGCCCCAAGGCAAGCATGGCGGAGATCGTCGCCGCTGCGCAGGCCGCGCAGCTACACGATTTTGTGCTGACCCTGCCCGAAGGTTACGAGACGACGACAGGCGAGCGTGGGCTGCAGCTCAGCGGCGGGCAGCGCCAGCGGGTGGCAGTCGCCCGCGCCCTGCTGCAGGACGCGCCCATCCTGCTTCTGGACGAGCCGACGGCCCATCTCGATCCCGCTACGGAAACGGCCCTGCTCCAGACTGTTTTCCGGCAGGCGCAGGGCCGCTCGCTGGTGCTCGTCACCCACCGACTCGCGGGCATGGAGCAGATGGACGAGATTATCGTGCTGGATGGCGGGCGCATCGTCGAGCGGGGCGCACACGAGACGCTGCTCGCCCAGGGCGGGCTCTACGCGCAGATGTGGCGGCTGCAGCACGGCCATCTGGCCGGCTAGATAGCCTCGCCCGCCGCAACCTCGACGATTTCGAACTCGTGTCTGATCGGGACTGCCTGCACCAGCATCGCCTGCGCCGGGCAGTACTTGGTCTCCGAAAGCTCGATGGCTCGCCTCACGGCCTCGGGATCGACGTTGATGCCCTCGACGATGTATTTGATGGTGATGTCGGTAAAGACCCTGGGGTGCTCCTGAGCGCGCTCAGCGTGGGTCTGGACCTCAAAGCCGGTCACGTGCTGCCGCTTCTTGCGCAGGATAGAGATGACGTCCATGGCCGTACAGCCTGCCAGCCCCAGCAGCAGCAGCTCCATCGGCCGGAAGCCGTCGTCGTCGCCGCCCACGTCGGGCTGCGCCCCCATATTGAGCCGGAAGCCGCTATCGGCCGTAGCCGTAAAAGACATCCGCTGCTGCAACGTCACTTTTGCGTCCATCGTGCCAACTCCTGTGTCCTGACGCCACTCTCTCCCTCAACCGCCCATTATAGCTGATTCGGACCACAACACACCCGCGGCCCGGGCGAGCAGGGATGCTGCCTGCCAGAATGGCAGGCGCGCCCCGTTTGTAGCTGACACCGGACCCTCATTGCGCTGGCGCAAAGAGCCGCCGCGCGCTCTGCCCTATACTTGCGCCAAGGCGCCGGAACGCTTTACCCCGCGCGAAGGCTCCGCTAAGATATGGACGACTCTTTGCCAACACGCGACATGAGTATAGCCGACATCCTGCAGCGCTGGCCGCAGACTGCGGTCGTGTTCCAGAAATTGCGCACCGCCTGCGTCGGCTGTGCCATGGCGCCCTTTGCCACCGTCGTCGACGTCGCCTTCCATTATCGTCTGGACGCAGACGAGCTGCTTCGCCGGCTCCAGGAAGCGGCGCTACAGCCTTATCACAGGGAGAGTTGATGGACTCGCAGCCTTACCATTATGTACCCGACGTGACTACCCTTCTCGGCGATGCGCCGGAGGACAGCATCATCAGCCGGTCGCTGTTTCGCGGCGCGGGCGTGACGGCGACTCTCTTTTCCTTCGCGCCCGGCCAGGAGCTGACCGAGCATACGGCGGCGTTTCCGGCCATCCTTCATTTCCTGGAAGGTGAAGGAACATTGACCCTGGGGGGCGAGTCCATGGAAATCAGGCCCGGCGCCTGGGTCTATATGACGGCGAATCTGGCGCACAGCATCGTCGCCACGTCGCCGCTGCGCATGTTGCTCTTGCTTCTGCGCCCGGAGGGTTAACGATGGACAACAACCATCATCAAGTCTGGCATTTCGACGATCTGCAGCCCACGCCGGAGGAAGCGTGGGATAGCCTGCGCAACTTCCTCTCCTTGGGTCACGAGGATATCGAGGCGATGGTGCAGACCGTCGAGCCGCTCTTTGCCCACGGCCCGGAGGTCGTCGCCAACACCTACGACTATCTGCAGCAGAACGAGGAGACGGCGGTGATTCTCGGCTGGGAGGACGAGCCGGACCCGAAACACCTGGCCGAGCGCCGGCGCTTCTTCACCATCTGGATGGCGCGGCTGCTCGGTTTTGACCTGAGCCACGATCTGGCCCGCTATCTGTTCCGCGCCGGGCAGAAACATGCAGGCCACGGGCCCCGGCAGGTCCACGTGCCGGAACGTTACGTCACCGGCTCTATCAGCCTCATCAACAGCGCGTTTGCGCGGATCCTGCACGAAGAAATGGGCGGCGACCTGGTCGTCGCGCCCGCTCTGGCCGGCTGGAACAAGATGCTCACGCTGCACCTGCATCTGATGCTTCTCGGCTATCAGGTGGCGCGAGAGTGGGACCGCGGCGAGTTCGCCGTTCCGCTGCAGCTATACGGCAAGATGCGCGCCCTGGCCAACCGGCCGGTTCTACAGATGACGGTTCCCGAGTCGGCGACGCTCGACCTGGT
>JAAYYY010000480.1 GCA_012515125.1 Chloroflexota bacterium | reverse complement strand
TCGGCGAGGTGTCTATCATGGCCCTCCCCCAGGTCGCTTACGCTGGAACTGCCGACGCCGACGACCGATAGCAGCCGTTCCCGGCGCTCATCCGGCGTCGCGTGTTGCCGTTCGCGCAGGTAACGGTTGACGCTGCGCCGGATCAGCTCGGCGACTGAGACTCCATCCTGCTCGGCCAGCTGCTTCAGACGGCGGGACTGCTCTTCCGTCAACTGTATCTGCGTGCGGACCATCTTTGCCCCCACAACTGCTTACACATTTGTGAGAATGATAACACATCTGGTCGTCGCCTTCCAGATGGTCGGATAGCCAGGCCTCACCTTCTCATAAAGGTTGCGGCCGGTCGGGCCCATCGCGAGCCGTCCAAAGGATTCCCCCGGCCGACAGAGATAATTCACGTCCTGTTGACGCCAGGCGCTGTTCTCGACGTGCAGGCGGGTATGCTATACTGGCCTCTGTTAGAACGGATGTTCCATACTCGCGGTCGCCTGAGTAGAAGAAGAACGTATGGACCTCGACACAGGGAAACAGGTCGCCGCCGTCGTCGACGCCATCCGGGAGCGGTGGGGTGAGGGCGCTCTTCATCCGGGGAGCCAGATGAACCCTCCGCTGCCTCCCCTGCCCACCGGTATTCCCCCTCTGGACGAGGCGCTCGGCGGCCTGTCGCGCGGCGGGCTAACCGAGATGATCAGTGTTCCCTCGGCCGGGGCGACCACCCTGGCGCTAAAGACAATCGCCGGGGTGCAGCGCCACGGGCAGGTCGCTTACCTCGACCTGCCCCACACCTTCGACGCGGATTTCGCCGCCCGCTGCGGCGTCGCCCTGGAGCGGCTGCTGCTGGTCCGGCCGCACAACCTGCGCCAGGCCGCCGCCATCCTGCGCGATTTGCTGGGCCTGGGCGGCCTCGACCTCGTCGTCTTCGACGCCTACGGCGAGCCGCCGCGCGCCCTGCAGGCCGCCCTTGGCCGCTCCGGCCAGCTTTTGGCGACCCTGACCCGCTCGCGCAGCGCGCTGATTGTGCTGGTCTCCCAACCGCTGCGGCAGCAGGCTCCGGCGAGGAGCGTGCTGGCCTTCCCGCACACGGCCGCGCGCCTCGTCGTCAGGAAGGAGGCGTGGCTCTACCGGGGGCCGGACATCGGCGGCTACCGGGCGCTCATCCTCATCACGAAGGACCGCCAGGGACCGGCCGGCAAGCAGCTTGCCGTTACCATCCGGCTGGACGATGCCGTCACCATTGAAGCGCCATGATTGCCTGTCTGGCTATTCCCTACTTTGTCGCCGCCGTCGAGCGGCGCGGCGATGAAGCGCTCGCAGACAAGCCGCTCGTCGTCGGGGGGCAGCCCTGGGAAGCTCGGCCGCTCTTTGCCTTCTCTTCTGAAGCAGCACGGGCCGGCGTTCGGCCGGGCATGTCCCTGCGCCTGGCCTACTCCCTCTTTCCCGACTCGCGCTTCCTGCCCGCCGCCCAGGAGCGCTACCGGCAGTCCACAGGCGAGATCGCCCACACGCTGGCCGATTTCGCCGACCGGATAGAGGCGCAGGACCTCTGGCTCCAGCTTCCCACCAGAAGGACGGAGGAGACGGCCATCAGCCGCACCCTGCCGGCCCACTACTACCTCGACCTGGAGGAGCTGCCTGCGCAGGAGTCGCTCTCGCTCGCCGCCGACGCCGGCAGAGCGGTGCGCCGGCAGAGCCGCCTGGCGCCGGCCATCGGCATCGCCCGGCACCGATTCACCGCCGAAGTCGCCGCCGCGCTGGCCCGGCCCAACCACGCCCGGCCTATCGCGCCGGGGGAAGAGGCGCAGTTCCTGGCCTCGCGCCCGATTACCTTCCTGCCGCTGCCCGCGGAGACGCTGCGCCGGCTGGCGGCGCTGGGCATCCGCACGCTGGGGCAGCTCGCGGCGATGCCGCAGCCGGAGCTGCGCCTGCGCTTCGGGCCGGAGGTCGAAGCGGCTTACTACATGGCCTCGGGCCGGAGCCGCGTCGAGGACGCCGTGCCCGCCCCGCCCCGGGAGCGCGTGGTGCGCGCCGCCGGCCGCTTCGAGACGCCCCTCATCAGCACGATGGCCCTGGACGCCGCGCTGGTCCGGCTCGCCGGGCGCCTGGCGGCGCGGCTGGACGGGGCACAGGCGGAGGCGCTGCGGCTGCAGGTGAGCTGGGAGGCCGGGGAGGGGGAGCGCGCGCAGCGGGCGGTGGCCCTGCGCCGGCCCACCGCCGACAGCCGGCGCCTGGTGGGTGCGCTGCGCGCGCTGGTGATGCCCCTGACCTTCCCCGGCGGCGTCGCCTATCTGGCCGCCACGGCCGAGTTCCAGGAGAGAGAGGTGCGCCAGCCCCCCCTTTTTGACCTGGCGCCGGATTGTGACCCGGGCCTCGACCTGGACCGGCTCATCGCCCGGCACGGCGCCGGGCTTTTTTTCCGGCCCGCGCCGGCCGAGCCGGGCCACGTCCTGCCCGAGCGCCGCTTTTTGCTGGTGGAACGATGACCCGGCTCTGGCCCCAGGGGACGCCGATAACGGTCGCTTGCGACGACGCCGGCGAGCCGCAGCGCTTCGTCTGGCAGGGCGAGCGCCACAGCGTGGCGGCGGTGGTGGGCCGCTGGCGGCTGGATATGGAGTGGTGGGTTGCCCCCGTCCGGCGCGACTATTACAAGCTGAGCACCGAGGGCGGCCTGCTGGTGGAGATTTATCATGACCTCGCCGGCGGGCAGTGGTACCTGCAGCGGCTCTATGACTGACCCTGTGAACTGACCCCGCGCCCTTCTCATGGACTACGTCGAGCTGCACGCCCACTCCAGCTACAGCCTGCTTGACGGCGCGAGCCATCCCGAGGAGCTGGTCGCCCGCGCTGCGGCGCTGGGCATGCCCGCCCTGGCGCTCACCGACCACGACGCCGTCTACGGCGCGCCGGCCTTCCAGCGCGCCGCCCGCGAGCTGGGCGTCCGTCCCATCTTTGGCGCCGAGCTGACCCTGGCTGGCGGCCACCACCTGACGCTGCTCGTCGAGGAGCGCAGCGGCTGGCACAACCTCTGCTACCTCGTCAGCCGCGCCCAGCACGCCGCGGCCAAAGGGGAGGCGTTCCTCTCGCCGGCCGAGCTGGTCGGCTGCACGGGCGGCCTCATCGCCCTCTCTGGCTGCCGGCAGGGAGCCATCGCCACGGCCCTGCGCCAGGGGCGGCGCCGCCAGGCGCTGGCTATCGCCCGCCGCACCCTGCGCCTCTTCGGCCGGCAGAACTTCTGGATGGAGCTGCAGAACCACCTCCTGCCCGGCGACGCCCGGCTGCAGCGCGAGCTGGCCAGCCTGGCGGCCTACCTGGGCGTCGGCTGCGTCGCCACCAACAACGTGCACTACGCAGAGCCGGCCGCGCGCCGCCTGCAGGACGTCATGGTCTGCATCCGCCACCTCACTTCGCTGGACGCCTGCCGCGCGCTGCGGCTGAACGCCGAGTATTACCTGAAGCCGGCCGGCGAGATGCAGGCGCTCTTTCCGGAGCATCCGGAAGCGCTGGCCAACAGTATGCACATAGCCGAGCGCTGCCAGTTCGAGCTGGCTTTTGGCGTGCAGGAGCTGCCCCAGTACCCCACCGGCGGGATGAGCAGCAGCGCCTACCTGCGCCGCCTGTGCGAGCTGGCTCTCGAAGAGCGCTTCGCCCCCACCGACGAGCAGGCGCGGGCCCAGCTGCTGCACGAGCTGGCCGTCATCGAGCGCGCCGGCCTTGCCAACTACTTCCTCGTCGTCT
>JAAYYY010000479.1 GCA_012515125.1 Chloroflexota bacterium | reverse complement strand
CCGACATCCGCCAGCAGGTCGCGGCGGGCGCGGGGCACATCACCTTTGGCGATCCCGATTTCCTCAACGGGCCGGGCCATGCTCTGCGGCTGGCCGAAGCGCTGCACGCGGAGTTTCCCCACGTAACCTTCGACTTCACGACGAAAGTGGAGCATATCCTCGAGCGGCGGGCGCTGCTGCCCCGGCTGCGGGCGTTGGGCGCCAGTTTCGTCGTCTCCGCCTTTGAGGCGACGAGCGACGAGGTGCTGGCCGAGCTGCAAAAGGGGCACACCGTCGCCGATATGGACGAGGCGCTGGCGATTCTCGACGAGGCGGCGCTGCCCGTGCAGCCGACGTGGGTGCCGTTTACGCCGTGGACGACGCTGGACGATTACCGCGAGATGCTGGGCTGGATTCGCAGCCGGGGGCTCATTCCCCACGTGTCGGCGGTGCAGCTCTCCATCCGCCTGCTCATCCCGCCGCACAGCGCCCTGCTCGACGGCGGTCCGCTGCCGTCGTGGCTTGGGCCGCTGGACAGCGCCAACTTCACCTACCGCTGGGTCCATCCTGACCCGCGAATGGACATACTGCAGCAGGAGGTCGCCGCGCTGGTCGAGCAGGCAGCAGACGGCGATGTCTACCACACCTTCCACGCCGTCGAACAACTGGCCAGCGATCTGGCGGGCGTACCGGCGCCCACCTGGACGGCCCCCCTGCTGCCTGACCTACCCCCGCCGCGCCTGACTGAAGACTGGTTCTGCTGAGCGGAGCCAACTGCCGGTCAGGTTGGCCGGCTGGGGGAAGGGGAGCAATAAGCTGTTAGCTCTTGGCCTTTAACTGAATACTTTTAGTCTCGGCGAGCCGCCTGTGGCTGGGCTCGGCCCAGACCAGGACGATGCCCAAGGTCAGCAGCGTGCTGGTCAGGAGGAAGAAGACGAACTCCTCAACCGGTAACATGCCGCCGAGCAGGACGTGTAGCGACTGGGCAGGATCGATGGTCCAGGTTCCCCACCGGCCGATAGCCAGCGCATCGGTCGCGCTCAGGTAGAGCGTCGCCGGCACGAGGGCCAGCAGGACGAGGCGGCGATAATGCCACAGGATGTCGGCCCCAAAGGCGAGCTGCAGGGCAATCGGCGGCATGGCCCAGAGCAGCGTCAGGGACAGGTAGGTTGCTGGCTCGAGGCCGGCGAGTAGGGCGGCAATTGCGGCGAGCCAGACGATGCCGAGGATTGCGGGAAGCCAGACGCGCATGAAGCGCTGGGACGACGGAACCGGGCCGGCGGGCAGGGCCAGGCGGCGCGCCAGGAAGACAATCCACAGGCCGGTGAGCACGGGCTGCAGCAGGAAGAAGGTGTATTCCTCGACGGGCACCCAGCCGATGACGATGCCGCTGACCAGCGCCGGGTCGTACCACCAGACGCGCGTGGCGACAAGGTAGTTGTCCCAGGGCGTGGTGTAGAGCAGGGCGACGACCATGTGCAGCCCGATCGCCGCCCAGACGGGCCAGCTACGCAGCGAAGCAGCGCGCCGCCGCCCCTGGCGCCGGTCCCAGAGCGCCACGCCAAGCAGGACGGCGATAGGCACGACCACAAAACGCAGCAAAAAGCCGAAATAGGTCACGCTGGCCTCCGTTTGACGCGCAGGAAGACGCCTGGATGTGGCTCCAGGGTAGCGCCCATGTAAGGCCACACCGGCCGCCCAACATCCTCCAGGGTAAACCGCTGCAGGATACGGGCCAGGACGACCTTGGCTTCCACCTGGGCAAAGGCAGCGCCAATGCAGGCGCGCGGGCCGCCGCCAAACGGTACGTAGGTGAAGGCAGGGGGCCGTTCGCCGCCACGCTCAAAGCGTTCCGGCCGGAAGGCCTGCGGCTCCTCCCAGTAGCGCTCGTCGCGGTGGGAGAGGTAGATCGAGGCCATAACGCGCGTGCCTGCCCGCAGCTCGTAGCCGGAAAGGGCGGTGTCTTCGGCGACAAGGCGGTTGCCGACGTGGATCGGCGGGTAGAGGCGCAAGCTCTCCTTGATCACAGCGTCGAGGGAGTAGAGGTTGTTCACCGCTTCGGCGGTCGGCGGGCCGCCTCCGAGCACGTTGTCCACTTCCCGCCGGGTCCGCTCCATCACGTCGTGATGCTGGCCGAGGAGGTAGAGAGTCCAGGCGAGCAGAGCCGTGCTCGTGTCGTGACCGGCAATGAGCATGGTCAGGATCTGGTCGCGGATGAGATCGTCGCTCATCTCTGGGATCTGTACCAGGTGGGTCAACAGGTCGGCTGCAGGCTGCACGCCTGTCGCGTCGCGCCGGGCCAGCGACTGCCGCCGGTCGCGAACGAGGTCGTAGAGGTAGTCGTCCATCTGGGCCAGCGCCCGTTCGTAGCCGGGGCGGGGCATGTTGGGCCAGACGATCCACAGGCCGGGAGAGATATATTTGATAGAGCGCAGGATCGGCTCCCACATGCGCTCCAAATCGGGGCCGAACTCCACGTCCAGCAGAGTGCCCATGAAGATGAGCAGGGCGACCCGGCGCATCTCGACCAGCATGTTCTGCACCGAGCCGTCGGCCCACCTGTCCAGAACGCGGTCGGTGTACGCCAGCATGGCGGGGACATGCCGGATGACCTGCGGCTTCTGCAGCACCGGCTCCATAGCGCCGCGCAGACGATCGTGCATTTCGCCATCCTCGACGAGCACGCCGTGGCGCAGCAGCTTGGTCACCGGATCGGACGGGCTGCGCCAGCGGAAGCTGTCGCGCTGGCTGACCATGATGCCTCGGTTATGCTCCGGCCCAACCAGCACGGCGGGTTGGAAGCCCGGCAGCGTGATCTGGAAGGCCGGGCCAACCTCGTCGCGCATGATTTCCAGCGCCGCCAGCAGCGAGCGCTCGCGGGCCAGCCCGCGCAGGACTTTCAGGCCGGTCTCAGGACCGGCGACGGGAAGCGGTTTTGCGGAAGACATTACGAACGGCTCAGGCTCGCGACGAGCGCCTCGTCCCGCGAGGTCTGCGACGCGCTGCGCGTGGCGGCGATCAGCTCTTCGACGATGATCGAGGACGATAGCACGCCGGGCAGGCCGGCGCCGGGGTGGGTGCCCGCGCCGACGAAGTAGAGGTTGTCGATATCCTCCGAGCGATTGTGAGGCCGGAACCAGGCAGACTGCGTGAGGATCGGCTCGACCGAGAAGCCGGCGCCCAGGTAGCTATTGAGCCTGGTCTGGAAGTGGCGGGGGTCGATCATGCACTCCGTCACGATGTGCCGCTGCAGGTCGGGGAGATAGTTGTCTTCCAGGAACTGGATGATGGCATTGCGGTACGTGCGAGCCCGGCGCGCCCAGTCCGTGCTGCCGGCCAGGTTTGGCACCGGGGAGAGCACGTAAAACGCTTCGTGCCCAGCCGGCGCGACTGCCGGATCGGTCACCGTGGGCATGTGCAGATAGAGCGAGAAGTCGTCGGGCAGCTTCTTGTGCTTGAAGATGTCGGCCAGCAGCCTCTGGTAGCGCTCGCTGAGGATGATATTGTGGTGGGCCAGCCGGCCGTCGTGGCGATAGACCTTATCGGTGCCGAAGTAGATGACGACCAGAGACATACTGTAGCGCGTCAGCTTCTTCCAGCGCAGGTCGCTATTGCGCAGGCTGCGATGGCGGCCTGGAATGAGGTTCAGGTAGGTCCAGGGAACGTCGGCGTTGCTGATCACGTGGTCGGCGCGGTGGACCGACCCATCGGACAGGCGGACGCCTCTGGCCCGGCGGTTGTCCACAAGGATCTCGACTACCTCACTGTTGTAGTGGATGCGCCCGCCCAGCTCTTCAATCAGGCGTACGAGGGCCGCCACCAGCGCGCCCGTGCCGCCCATCACGTAATGCACGCCCCACTGCCGCTCCAGGTAATGGATCATGGCGTAGATGGAGGAGGCGTCGAAGGGATTACCGCCGATCAGCAGCGGGTGGAAGGAGAAGACGCGGCGCAGGAAGTCGTTTTCGATGAACTGGGAGATATAGCTGTAGACCGACCTGTGCGATTTGAGCCGGATCAGATCTGGCGCGACGCGCAGCATATCGCTCAGGTGCAGAAACGGCTTATCGGCCAGCTCGACAAACCCCTTCTCGAAGATGGCGCGGGTCGTCTGCATAAAGCGCTCGTAGCCTGCAGCGTCGGCCGGATTCCAGTTGCGGATCTGCCCGGCAATGAACGCCGGATCGTCGTTGTAGTCGAAGGAGCGGCCATGGTGGTCGAAAATGCGGTAGAACGGGTCGAGCGGCCAAAACTCGACATAATCCTCACGCCTGCGCCCGGCGGCGGTGAAGATGTCGTCGAACATGAAGGGGGCCGTGATCACAGTCGGGCCGGCGTCGAACTTGAAGCCGCCTTGCTCGAAGACGTAGGCCCGCCCGCCGGCTTTGTCCAGCTTTTCGAAAAGCTGCACATCGTAGCCCCGCGCCGCCAGACGCGCGGCGACGCCCAATCCGCCAAAGCCGCTGCCAATAACGATTACTTTTTCACTCATTTCTTTTCCTTGGAATGGGAGGGCCGGGATGGTTATGCGCGTTCTTTCCGCGAGTAACCGCCGAAGCGAGAACGCAACCAGATGCCGGGCAGCAGGGCCAGCTTGCGTCGCGTGCTCGTATGCGCCCGGTGGGTAAAGACATCGTAGTCGTGCGCTTCGATGTCGTCGAGGATCGCCCGGTATAGCTCGGCAGCGGCGGCAATGGCCAGGCGGCCTTTCCTGTGCAGCAGCATCACGCCGGGCAGCGCTTCGGCGTAGAGCCGGCGGGTGCGCGCAATCTGGAAACGCATGAAGGCGCGCCAGCGATCGTCTACGATGTCCCGCGCGATGTCGGCGTCGGTCAGACCGAAGGCAGCCAGCTCGTCCTCGGGCAGATAGAGGCGACCGTTTCGCCAATCTTCGCCGACGTCGCGAAGGATGTTGGTTAGCTGCAGAGCCACGCCGAGCTTGACAGCGTAGGGGATGGCTTCCGTGCCGGTGTAGCCGACGATGTGCATGCTCATCAGACCCACCGTAGAGGCCACCGAGTAACTGTATTGGGCCAGCTCGGCAAAGCTCTGGTAGCGGGTAGGCGTCAGGTCGGTGGCGATCCCGTCGAGAAGCTGCTCGGCGTACTGCCGCGGGATGGCGAAGCGGGCGCGTGCGTCGGCCCAGGCCAGGGCCACGGGATCGTCGGCCGGAGGCTGGCCGGAGAGGCTGCGCTGCCGCCACTCCTGCAGCCGGGCAGCCTGATCGCTGCCGGCGCGGTCAACCAGATCGTCGCTGACGCGACAAAAGGCGTAGAGGGCGCGGATGGCTTCACGCTGCGAGCGGGGAAGCAAGGCGGAGGCGACAAAAAAGGTATGGCTATGCTCCCGGGTGATGACCTGGCAGTGGTGGAAGGCCAGCTCTGATTGCGTCCGGTCAGCCAGAAGCTGTGCGTCGTGACGCAGGCGGTTCTCCAGGGGGGCGTAAGCCTGTAGCAATAATGGGCTTTCCCAGGCATCTAACTGGACGGTCATTTTCGGTCTCCCATGAGACCCGCCGGTATCTGGACTATAATTTTGCACACCCGGAAAGGAGTTCCATCCCCCTCCGGGAGCTGTATTCTGTGCAAAGCATAACAGAGGGCTATCTAGTTGTCAATATAAACTGTGCAATTCATTGACAATATATCGGCACCTTGCTATACTTCTTTCTATACTTTAGAGCAGTATAATGTGCCGTTTCCAGCAAAATACAGTGACAAAAAGCACATAAGAATCAGACAAATGCTAGAGACAACCCCCAGCTATAATCTGAAAGTCATCGTCCGTAAGACGGGCATAAAACCTGACACACTGCGTGCCTGGGAGCGGCGTTACGGGCTGCCTGTTCCGCAGCGCACAGCCGGCGGACACCGCCTCTATTCCCAGCGTGACCTGGATACGGTTAAATGGCTGATGGCCCGCGAAAGGGAAGGCATGCGTATCGGCCAGGCGGTGCAGCTCTGGCGCGACCTGGAAGCTGGTGGTCAGGACCCGCTACATCAGCCTGCGGTCGTTGGCCCGCCTCCCGGCAAACGGGCCGTGCCTGCCGCAACGCTTGCCGACCTGTCGGCGCTGCGTGAGGCCTGGGTCTCCGCCTGTCTGAGCTACGACGAAGCCGGGGCCGAGCAACAGCTGGCCCACGCCCTGGCCCGGCACGCGCCAGAGCTGGTCAGCCTGGAACTGCTGCAGAAAGGGATGTCCGAAATCGGCCGGCTCTGGTATGAGAACAAAGCGACGGCCCAGCAGGAACATTTCGCTTCGGCTATCGCTCTACGCCGGATCAACGCGCTGCTGGCGTCTGCCCCGCCGCCCACCCGCCGGCAGACCATCTATCTTGCCAGCCCTCCGCGCGAAGAACACGCCTTCCCGCCGCTCCTCCTGACCTTGCTGCTGCGCTATCGCGGCTGGCCGGCCTCCTTCCTCGGTCCCAACCTTCCGATCGAGGAGCTGGAGGCAACGTTGGCGGCGCAGCGGCCGGCGCTATTCATCCTGGCGGCGCAGACCTTGCCCACGGCGGCAGCGGCGCTGGAGATGGCCCGCTTTCTGCAGTCGCAGCAGACGCCTGTGGCTTATGGCGGCTTGATCTATAACCGGCTGCCGGCGCTGCGCGATAAGATGCCCGGCCATTTCCTGGGCGAGCAGCTCGATGAGGCGGCGTCGCGCGCGGGTGCTATTCTGGAGGCAGCGGCGACGCTCCGGGCCGGCGATCCTGTGGACAAAAGCTACCGGCTGGCCCTGGCCTGTTTTGAGCGGCAGCGCCGTTTTCTGGAAGGACAGGTCTGGCTGTGTATGATCGATCAGGGGATTACCTCCGGCTATCTGCAGGTAGCCAACGAACATCTCCAACAGGGCATCTGCGCCGCGCTGGCTTTTGGCGATATGGCTCTGCTCGACCACGAGATCGACTGGGTGCGGGGGCTGCTGGCGAACCATCAGGTTCCGCAGCAGGCGCTGGCGCACTATCTCTCCCTGTATGCCGGGGTAGCGCGCGAGCTGTTGGATGCGAGCTGCAAGCCAGTCGTTGAATGGGTTGCGGGCGTGGCGGGCGAGCAACGGTAGCCTCGGCGAGCGGCGCTACTGGCAGCAGTTGCCGCAATGATCATCGTCACAGGTAACGTAGACGAAAGTCACACTCTCTCCGTGCGACTTCCCCTTATACTTTGGACAAATATAACCGCCGATTGGGCCGGTGGAGGACCCGCTAATGGCTTCGCACTTTGCACGCATCGTCCTATGGTTGCCCTGCCTTTTTCTGCTGGCCTTGCTGAGCCAAGGTTGCCAGTCACCGACACAGGAAGTTGATCCTTTACCAACTGCAAGCCCCTCACCGACGAGAGCGGCTACAAGAACCCCAACGCCAACGACTACGCCCACGCCGACTCAGACGCCCAGCCCCACGCCGACACCCGGCCCGTTGAGCCCGTCGGCCATCTTCGACCTGATTTCGCCGTCTATCGTCTTCGTGGATATGGGTAACCGGTTCGGCAGCGGCATCCTCCTTGAGGATGGGTACGTGGTGACCAATGCCCACGTGGTCTGGCCTTACGAGTCGGCGCGTATTGTCTTTGACGGCGGTACAGAGCATGAAGACGTTCCCGTCGTCGGCTGGGACCTGATGGCTGATCTCGCCGTACTGGGGCCGCTGGAAGGTCTTGATGCGCCGCCGCTGGCCCTGGCCGATGGCGAAGCACGGGCTATCGCCAGCACCGTCTATCTCATTGGCTACCCGGGTGAGGTAAACCGGTTTCCCAGGCCGACGATAACACAGGGGATCATCTCCCGGGTTCGAGATTGGGAAACGGGCGGGATTACCTTCTTCCAGACAGATGCTACCATCGCCGGAGGCCAGAGTGGCGGGGCGCTTATCTCCGAAATGGGGGAAGTGATCGGCATTTCGGGACTCCAGTTTTCTGAAGGGAAGTTTGCCCTGGTAGCGTCGGCGGCGGATCTTGAATCACGCATTGCGGCGTTGATTGCCGGGGAAGATCCGTCTGGTCTGGGTAGCCGCCGTATCGACCATGACTCCCCGAAGGAATTCTTCAGCGTGGTCATTCGGGGCGCCTGGCATGCCGAGGCTTTTCTTGTCTTGGTAGACAAGGGGGCGACGTGGGAGATCGAGGCAAGCAGCAATGACGACGTTGCCTTCGCCGTGCTGGATCTCGAAGGGATTGAGCAGGCGTTTGTAGATGAGCTGTATCAGGGAGCCGAGCACTTTACCTGGACGGCGCCAGCAAGCGGGGCATACTTTGTCGAACTCTTCCTTTTCAACCAGGTAGCCGGAAACGCCTGGATCAATAGCCAGCCGTCGCTCATCCATCTTTCCGATCCGGACGATGGTAGCACGGTGGAAATCGGCGACACGGTGCTGGGTGCGTTCGATTACCCCGGCGATCTGGACTACTTCAACATTACCCTCTCGAAAGGAGAGATTATCGAGATCGAAGTAGATTCCATCGTCGTTGATCCTGTCGTCGCGGTGGCCTTTCCGGGCGCCACCTGGGACGACATCGTCGGCGACGACAACAGCGGTGGAGGCGTTATAGGGACCAATGCCCGGATGGCTTATCAGGCGCCGCGCGCCGGCACCTATATTATTGTTGTCGAAAACGCTCCGGGCATGGGCGCCGGAGGGTATTCGCTGAGCGTCACCGCTGAAACGGCCGGCGGCCCAACCCCGATGGCTCCGCCGCCGACGCCCGTTCCGGTCGATACGCCATTCGGGTCAATGCGGCCTTACGGACGGGGAAGCGAGCCGTTTACGATGCTCATACCGGCCGGTTGGAAGGATATAACGTCCAGTACGACTGATTGCCCGGGATTATGTTATGAAGGCGAGCAGGGCATCCTGATGACGATGACGAGAAGCATGGACCAGACTCCGCTCGCACGAGAACAACTGGTCGAGCTTTTCCTGGGCTCTATGGGCATCGTTAACGAGCAAGGAACATTACGCTCCCGCGAAACAGTAACTACAGAGAGCGGCCTCTCCGTCGAGGTTGTCGAGTATCGTATTCAGGACCCGGCCGGCAATTTCCACATGAGTGCGGCCATCGCCTATGAATCAGGTACGGCTTTCATGGCGCTCTATTTCACGTCAGAGCCACGTGATGCGGCGCTGGATGCGTTAATTGATTATAGCTTCCGGTCAATAGCGCTTCGTCGATAGTCTGTCGAGGCAGAGGGCAGAGTGGGCTCCGGGAAGGAGCCGGCTCTGCCCTCTTGCTATTCCCCAACCCTTTCTCCGCCAAAAGCCGTAGGTCGGTCTCCCCCCAGAACCCGATGTGGGGCGCGGCGCTTTCCGGTATCGTGTCTGCAGAGGAGTGAGACATGATCCGGATCTTGTTGGTCGACGATCAGGCCATCGTGCGCCAGGGCTGGGCGATGCGTTTCGCCCTGGAGCCAGACATCGTCGTCGTCGGGGAAGCCGGCGATGGGCGCGAAGCGGTGGCGCTGGCCGGCGCCCTGCGGCCCGACGTCGTCCTGATGGACGTGGAGATGCCGGTGATGGACGGCATCACGGCGCTGGAAGCGCTGCGCGGCCTGCCGGTAGCCGCCATCGTCATGAGCATCCACGACAATGCAGAGGTGCGCGAGCGGGCCCGGAAGGCCGGAGCGCGGGCGTTCATTGGCAAGCAGGAGCCGTTCGAGGCGTTGCTGGCGGCGATCAGGAGCATCTGAGGAACAGAGCCCGGTGGGCAGGGGAGCGAGCCTGCTCTACAATAAGCCCCCGAATGAGAAGGAACTGGGAGCCGCCGTCTGCGGCTCCCAGAACAGAAGCAGGTGCAGGATGGATGCCACGATTAAGCGCCTACTGGGGCAAACACGGACGATAGCCGTCGTCGGCATGTCCAGCCGGCCGACACGCGCCGGCTATTACGTGCCGGCCTATCTGCAGACGGCCGGCTACCGCATCATCCCCGTTAATCCGGCGCTGGATAGCGCGCTGGGCGAAAAAGCGTACCCGGACCTTGCGGCGGTGCCCGAGCCTATCGACCTGGTCCTGCTTTTCAGGCGCCCGGAAGACGTACCCCCGCACGTGGCCGAAGCCATCGCCGTCGGCGCGAAGGCCATCTGGATGCAGAGCGGCATCGTCAACGAAGAGGCGGCAGCCACGGCGCGGGCAGCGGGGCTCGACGTGGTGATGGACCGCTGCATGATGGTGGAGCACCGGCGCCGGAGCGCCCGCTAACCGGCCAGAACCTGGTGCACAAAGTGAATAGCCATCGAGCCTTCGCCCACTGCCGCCGCCACGCGCTTGACCGAACCGGCGCGCACGTCGCCTGCGGCGAAGATGCCCGGGCAGCTCGTCTCCAGATAAAAGGGCTGCCGTGACAGGGGCCACTTGCTTGAATTCGCCACCTCGGGGCCGGTCAGGATAAAGCCGGCCTCGTCTGTTTCAATCTCCTCGGGCAGCCAGGCGGTGTGGGGCTCGGCGCCGATGAAGACAAAGAGCGCGGCGGCGGGCAGGCGTTCTTCCTCGCCCGTGCGATTGTCGCGCACGACGACGCTTTCGATCTGGTCAACTCCATCCACCAGAATGACCTCGCTTTGTGGGCGCTGCTCGATGTTCTGCGTCTTGTCGATGCGCGTCGCCAGATAGCTGGACATATTCTGCTCCAGCGTCTCCTCGACGTAGACGAGCACTACCTTCCCGGCGCTCTCGGCGAGGAAGACGGCGGCCTGCCCGGCGGAGTTGCCGCCGCCGACGACCACGACCGGCTGGCGAACGCAGAGCTGCGCTTCGACGACAGTGGCGCTGTAATAGACGCCGCGCCCCTCAAAGTTCTCGCAGTTTTGCGCGGGCAGGCGCCGGTAGCGGGCGCCGGTGGCGATCAGCACGCAGCGCCCGACGGCCCGCTCGCCGCTGTCCAGCCGCACGGTGGTGTATCCCGGCTGCAGGCTCATGCCGACCGCCTGCACCGGAGCCGTGATAGTGGCCCCAAACTTCTGCGCCTGGATGACGGCGCGGTCGGCCAGCTCGCTGCCCGAGAGGCCCTGGGGAAAGCCCAGGTAATTCTCGATGTTGGAGCTGGCGCCGGCCTGCCCGCCGGGTGCATTGGCCTCGATGACGGCCGTCTTTAATCCTTCCGAGGCGCCGTAGACGGCCGCCGCCAGCCCGGCCGGCCCGCCGCCGACCACCAGCAGGTCGTAGACGGTGCGGTTGACCGGCTGGGTAATTTTCAGCAGCCTGCCCAGCCGGCGGTTGCTGGGATTCTTGTAGATACCCTGCCCGCGCAGGGTGACGATGGGCATCTCTTCCGGCTGCACACGAAAGCGCCGGATCAACCGCTCCATGCGCCTGTCGTTTTCGACGTCGATCCAGGTAAAGGCTACCTGGTTCTTGCTCAGAAAGTCGCGGACGCGCAGTGTGTCGGGGGAATAGCGCGACCCGATGACGGTCACCCCGCCGCGCCCGGCATCTTCTACCCATTCGCGCCGCGCCAGAAACGCTTCCAGGATGCGGTTGCCCAGCTCAGGGTGGTCGCTGACCAGCCGGCGCAGCACGTCGGGCGCGATCTCGTGGACGGTGGTCTCTCCTCTGGTGACGGCTGTGAAGACGGCGGGCCGGCCCAGCAGCACGGCCATATCGCCGGTGAACTCACGCGGCCCGTGGCGGGCGATGACCTGGCGTTTGCCCTCTGAGTCGTCGCAGACCTCGATCTCGCCTTCCTCGACGACGTAGAACGCCGCGTCGGTGTCCCCGGCGGCAAAGAGCGTCTCGCCGCCGCTCACCGTGCGCAGCCGCGCGTAGGGCTCAAGCTCGCCGATCTGTTCGGGAGTCAGCTCGGATGAGCTGACCTCTTCGGCCGGCGGGGTCTCGTTGGTATCGCTCATCTTGGGCCCTCCTTGCTGTGCAGCCATGTCGCCAGTCTAGGAGGCGTGTCTAAGAATGGCGTAGAATCGGGTGAATGACCGGGACCCGGAATTGGGCTACAATGTTCGCCGATGCCCGCGCTAGCGCGCCGTGGCATCCTGATGCCGACCTTCACACACAGGAGGGCACGACCTTGGACTTCCCCCGTTCAGCAGGCGTTCTCTTACATCCCACCTCCTTCCCGGGTCGCTACGGGATCGGCGATCTGGGCGAACACGCTTATCGTTTCCTGGATTTTCTGGCGGAGAGCAAACAGTCGTTGTGGCAGATACTGCCTCTCGGCCCCACCGGCTACGGCGACAGCCCCTACCAGAGCTTCTCCGCTTTTGCCGGCAACCCGCTGCTGATCAGCCCCGACCGGCTGGTGGCGGACGGTTATCTGCCGGCCGAAGCCGTTGCCGAGGTCCCGGAATTCCCAGATGCGCGCGTCGATTTCGGCCCGGTCATCGACTACAAAAACGGTCTGCTGAGGCAGGCGTACGCTCATTTTCGCGCCGCCGGGACGCCGGAGCAGCGGGCCGCTTTTGAGTCCTTTGCCGCGCAGGAGGCCGGTTGGCTGGACGATTTCGCCCTTTTCATGGCCCTGAAACAAAAGCACGTCGAGCAGCACGGCGGCGTGTGGAACACCTGGCCCGCGGAAATCGCCCGGCGCACGCCAGAAGGGATGCGTCACTGGTCGGAAGCGCTGGCCGACGACGTGGAATTGCACAAGTTCCTGCAGTTCCTCTTCTTCGAGCAGTGGCTGGCGCTGAAGGCATATGCCAACGAGCGCGGCATCCGCATCGTCGGCGACGTGCCCATCTTCGTCGCCTTCGACAGCGCCGACGTCTGGGCCAACCCGGACCTCTTCTGCCTGGACGAAATGGGCGCGCCGGAGTTCGTCGCCGGGGTACCGCCCGATTACTTCAGCGAGACCGGGCAGCGCTGGGGCAACCCGCTCTACCGCTGGAAGCGGATGGCCGAACAGAACTACGACTGGTGGCGGCGACGGCTGGAGGCGGTGCTGAGCCAGGTGGACATCGTGCGCATCGACCACTTCCGCGGCTTTGACGCCTACTGGGAGATCCCGGCGAGCGAGGAGACGGCGGTGAAGGGGCGCTGGGTGCGCGGGCCGGGGGCAGCCTTCTTCGAGGCGATGCAGGCCCAGCTTGGCGAGCTGCCGATCATTGCCGAAGATCTGGGCGTGATCACGCCGGAAGTAGTGGCTCTGCGCGAGCAGTTTGATTTCCCCGGCATGAAGATCCTGCAGTTCTCCTTTGGCGGCGAGAAGAACAGCCTGTTCCTGCCCCATTACTACACCCAGCACAGCGTCGTCTACACCGGCACGCACGACAACGAGACGATCTGGGGCTGGTACCGCAACGCCAGCGAGGAAGAGCGCGACCACGTGCGCCGCTATCTGGCCCGGAGCGGCGACGACATTGCCTGGGATATGATCCGGCTGGCTCATATGACGGTTTCCGTCATGGCCATTATCCCCATGCAGGACCTGATGGACCTGGGCAACGAGGCACGCATGAACTACCCGGGCCGCCTGGGCGGCAACTGGCAGTGGCGCTATACGGAGCCTATGCTGACCGACGTGATCGCCTACCGGCTGGCCGAGCTGACCGAGCTATACGGGCGCGAAATTGTGGACGAAGAACCCGAGCCAGCCTACCGGATTGAGGTCGAGGAGCCTTAGGATTATGGATTTTCTGGAGCTGAAGAACATAGCCGAACAGACGATGCGACTGGTCAACCCATCTTCGGCGGAGAAGCTGCTGCGCGCCGGCCAGATTGCCGGCATGAGGCCCGGCTGCCGGGTCATCGACTTTGGGACCGGATTTGCCGAGCCCCTGGCACTATGGGCCAGCGAGCTGGAAGTGAGCGGCGTGGGCATCGACATCCGCCCCCACGCCTGCGAGCGGGCGCGGGCGCGGCTGGCCGAGCTGGACATGAGCGACCGGGTGGAGATCGTCTGCCAGAATGCGGCTGACTACGCCTTCGAGCCGGGCACGTACGACGTGGCGACCTGCATCGGCGCGACCTTCATCTGGCCGGGCGGCTTTCGCGAGGCGCTGCAGACGATGCGGCGTGCCGTCAGGCCGGGCGGGCCGCTGATCGTGGGCGAGGCTTACTGGCGGGCGCCGCTCGTGCCGCCGGAGTTCGCCCAGCCGGTGCCGGAGATCAAGAGCGAGCGCGAGCTGCTCACCATCCTCCACGAGGAAGGCTACGAGCTGGGGACCGTGATGCACGCCAGCCGGGCCGAGTGGGACCGCTACGAGTCGGATAACTGGCTTGGGCTGCTGCAGTGGCTGCGCGAATACCCGGAGCATCCCGACCGGCAGCAGGTCATCGACCATCTGCACGACACGCAGGAGGACTACCTGCGCTACGGGCGGCATTACATCGGCTGGGCGCTGTACGTGTTGTTTCCAGGGCCGTAAACGTAGAAGGCCCTCCCCCAAAAAGAAAGGACCGCGCCGGACAGCTACATCCGGCGCGGTCCCTGAAGCGACGAAAGCAACTGGCTGGCTAGCCGGCCTGCTCCCGCACGTAGGCGGCGATGGCCTTGCCTACGTCGGAGGTGGAGGCGCTGCCGCCGAGGTCGCGGGTCAGGGTCGTGCCCTCGCTGGTCAGCCGCTCGATGGCCGCGACGATGGCCGCGCCGGCCTGCTCTTCGCCCAGGTGCTCGAGCATCATCGCCCCGGCCCAGATCGCGCCGATGGGATTGGCGATGCCCCGGCCGACGATGTCGGGCGCTGAGCCGTGGACCGGCTCAAACATCGACGGGCCAACGCGCTGCGGCGAGAGGTTGG
Organism: Chloroflexota bacterium; assembly: GCA_012515125.1. Taxonomy (GTDB): domain Bacteria; phylum Chloroflexota; class Anaerolineae; order Promineifilales; family Promineifilaceae; genus JAAYYY01. The sequence continues at coordinate 2,000 of JAAYYY010000479.1, read as the reverse complement.
CGCTGGCGGCCGTGCCCAGCGAGCCCTGGATGGCGCCGCCGAGGTCAGTGAGGATGTCGCCGAAGAGATTAGAAGCGACGACGACGTCGAACGCTTCCGGGCGGGTGACGAAGCGCGCCGCCAGGGCATCCACGTGCCATTTCTCGGTTTCCACGTCGGGATAGTCGGCCGATAGCTCGGCGAAGACCTCGTCCCAGAAGACGAAGCTGTAGCGGCTGGCGTTGGACTTGGTCGCCGCGGTCAGCTTCTTGTTGCGCCGCTGGGCCAGCTCGAAGGCGAAGCGCATGACGCGCTCGACGCCGGTGCGGGTGAAGAGGTCAGTCTGAATCGCCAGCTCGTACGGTGTGCCCTGGTGGGCGCGCCCGCCGAGGCCGGCGTACTCGCCCTCGGTGTTTTCGCGCACGCAGACGAAGTTGATGTCGTCCGAGGTCTTGCCGTGCAGCGGCCCCTGCAGCCCCGGAAAGAGGCGCACCGGCCGCACGTTCGCATATTGCTCGAACGTCTTGCGGATGGGCAGGAGCAGCTCCCAGAGGGAGATGTGGTCGGGCACGGTCGGCCAGCCCACGGCGCCGAGGTAGATGGCGTCGAAGCCGCGCAGCGCGTCCAGGCCATCCGCCGGCATCATCCGGCCGTGCTCCTGGTAGTAGGCACAGCTCCAGGGGAAGCTCTCGCTCCGGACACCAAAGCCGAATGCGTCGGCTGCCGCGCACACCACGCGCATACCTTCGTCGATGACGTCGCCGCCAATGCCATCCCCGGGGATCAGGGCTATGTTGTACTCTTTCATGGATCCTCCCTCAGCTGGTTAGCCGGGTATTCTTATTGGCAAACCAACAACGTGATGATACGCTCTGAAGGCTGTCGATGCCAGAGGAGATCCATGAACCGCTTGTCCTACGCCGCTCTCCAGACTCCTTTATTTGGCCTGCTCTTTCTCATCTTTCTGCAGCTGCTGACCGAGTTCGTGGCGGCCATTTACGCCTTTGGCCTGCTGGGCGTCTCGATCCCCGTAGAGATAGTTGCCGTTCTGCTGCTCTTCTCGCCGCTGCTGCTTTTCCTCCTGCCGCACGGGCTGAGCCCTTTCTGGCTGCGGCTGCTCCCGCTGCTCGTTCTGGTGGCGCGGGGGGCGCTGCCCCTGCTTTCGACGCGGGAGCGGCTGTTCGTCGCCGGGCTGGGCATCGCGCTCTTCCTCTTCTGGCTCCCGGCGTGGCTCGCGGCGGCAGCGCGGCGCAGGGAGGCGTGGGCGACGGCCTGGACGCTGGGCGCGGGGCTGCTGTTGGCGGTGGGCCTCTCCACCCTGCTGCGCGTGCTGGGGGCGGGGCTGGACGCGAGCACGTCGGGCGGGCAATCCTGGCTGGCCTGGCTGCTGGTCGTCGTCGTGGCGCTGCTGCTGCCGGCGCTGCCCGTTGCCCCCGGAGACGATACTGAAGAGAAGCGGCAGGCTCTTTCGTTTGCCGGCTGGGCGCGGCGCGTCCTGCTCGTGGCCGGGCTCGTCGCCGTACTGGCCCAGCTCTACTTTGGCTTTGCGGCGCCGCACGTCATCGCCCGCTGGGTGGAGATGGCGCCGCTGCCCATCCTCGCGCTGCTGGCGCTGGCGACGGCGGCGTGGGCGCTCGTGTTGGCCCAACCGCGCTGGCGGGCCGTGCTGACGCCCCGCGTCCTCTGGCTGCTGACCCTCTTTTTCGCCGTGTTCCTGGCGGTAACCCTGGAGCTGTGGCAGGTCTGGTTCCCGCCGAATCCGGGCAGTTACCCCTTGCGATCCCCGGCCATTCCCGGCTGGTACCTGATCCCATTGCTGATCGCGCTGCTGGTGGCGCCCGTGCTCTACGCCGACTTCATCGTCCTGGCTGCCAGCCTGCTATCGCGCCGGCCTACGCCGCGGCTGCTGGCCGGCGCCTTTGGCCTGGGAAGCCTGCTGCTCCTGCTGCTCATCTTCGCCCACGTCTTTACGACCGTGTACGATTACATTCCCGTCGCCGGGCCGCTCTTCCGCGACCGTT